>JAJONL010000012.1 GCA_021323395.1 Nitrospira sp. | reverse complement strand
GACACGACGGCTTCTTCCTTGCGCACGAAGCGATCGTTGAGAAACACCCACATCAGCGGCCCGCCTCCAATATTTTGAAAAATGCTCCCGCCTTGGCGAGCGTTTCGTCATATTCACGATCGGGGTCTGAATCCGCCACAATACCGGCGCCGACTTGCAGGTATCCGTGTTTTTTGGTCAGGACCAGGGTTCGGATCAAAATATTCAGATCCAGGTCGCCGCTCCAACTGAAGTAGCCGAGCGCCCCGGTGTAGAGTCCGCGTCGTACCGGTTCCAGTTCTTCGATGATCTCCATGCAACGGAGCTTCGGCACACCGGTGATGGTGCCGCCGGGAAACACAGCCTTCACAAGATCGAACGGCGACTTGTCTGGCTGGAGGGTACCGGTTACGTCCGACACCAGGTGGCTGACGTGGGAATATTGTTCGACGGTCATGAACTCATCGACCCGTACCGATCCATACCGACAGACTTTCCCGAGGTCATTGCGCTCGAGGTCCACCAACATGACATGTTCAGCGCGTTCCTTGGGGCTCGCGATGAGCTCCGCGCGCAACCGTTGGTCCTGTTCCTGACCGACGCCACGCGGTCTCGTGCCTGCAATGGGTCTGATGCTGGCCGTTGAGCCGGTCAGTTGCACGAGCCGCTCCGGAGAACAACTCACCAGAGTGATGTCGTTGAATCGCACGAGCCCGGCGAACGGCGAGGGATTCACACGGCGAAGACGGCGATAGAGTTCAGCGGCATATTCGTCGCATTTCTGATTCGCGTTCCCCAGATCGAGGGTAAAACGGTGTGAGAGGTTCGCCTGATAAATGTCGCCGGCGGCGATGTACTCTTGGCATCGTTGGACGCGAGCCTTGTAGGCCTCACGTGACTGACTGGGGATAAGCGTCGATTGCTCAGGCCAAGGCAGTGATGCCCGAAGCGAAAGCGGGCTCGTCAAGCGCGCCTCCAATGCAGCCAACCGGTCGCAGCCTTCGCGATAGAGCTTTTCTCTGGGTTCAACCCGAAATCGTGGCAGGGGCGGGCAGAACATGAGGTAAAGGAGGCGGGTCTGATGATCGATGGCGGCCACCAAGTCCAGAAACACCATGTGCAGGTCCGGAAGGTGGAGGTCGTCGGTGGCCAACGTGGGGAGCGATTCGAACGAGCGGACGAGATCGTATCCCAGGTATCCGACGGCGCCCCCATAAAAAGGCGGCAGTCCGTCCGGCTTTGCAATCACCGAATCGGCCATTGCCTGTTGGAGGGCCTGAAAAGGCGATCCATTGTAGGTTCGGATGTGATCGGCAGTTTGGATCTGATATTCCTGCGCACGACCCGTTAGCGTGAGATAGGGATCGCATCCGAAAAATGAATAACGCGCGGTTGTGCTGGTGCCGTGGGCGCTTTCCAACAGAAAGGAAGGGCGGTCCGGCCTGGCCAGTCGGCGATACAGTTCGAACACGTCGGCGTCCGGTTGGGGTCGCACCAGCACCAACGGTTGCGGAGGTCCGCTGAGAAATGCGTCGTCGGAGGAAGAAGTCATGAGTCTATGCTTACGGGACGGGGTTGCCCTGAAAAAATGACTATACCGCATCGGACAACCGGGGTCCTAGCCGGCCAACTTCTTGACAAGGCCCCAGCGAATTTGCTTGAATGGCGCGCCCGCCGATGGGTGCACTCCCTCACATGGTGCTGAGGGGATGCCGCGCGTGAGCATGTGATGCCCCCCTCTCAGGATCCGTTATATGCGGGGCTCGGACAGGCCGTCCGAATTGGGACGGAACTGCTCGCTGCGTTAATCGTCGGAGGAGGGCTGGGCTGGGTCGTCGATACCTACCTGCTGGATTCCAATCCCTGGGGAATGGTGACAGGGTTGGGGTTGGGCGCTGCGGCGGGTGTTCGCAATGCCTATCGATCGGCACAACGATGGCAGAGTTAACCAGCATCGATTGAGCGAAAAAGGATCATCGTGGAAGAAAGTCCCTTACATGCTTTTGAATTGCACGAGCTGATTCCGCTGGTTCCGGCCGGGATCGATATCTCCATCAACAAAGCCGTGATTTTGATGTGGGTCGTGGTGGGCTTAGTGGCCTTTCTGATGATCTCGGCCGCCGCAGCTCGCAAACTGGTCCCCGGCAAGTTGCAGAACATAGCCGAACTGATCGTCGAGTTCATTCGTGGAATTATTCTGGACACGATGGGCGAGCCGGGCATGAAATACTTCCCGCTGATTGCCACATTGTTTCTCTTCATCCTCTTTGCCAACCTGATTGGTTTGATCCCGGGATCGTATACCGTCACGAGCCAAATCATCGTGACCGCGGTGTTCGCCGTGGGGATTTATGGGCTGAGCATTGTGCTCGGCTTTTCGCTGCATGGCATGAAGTTCCTCGGCATCCTCGTGCCGCCCGGCACGCCGGGCTGGCTTTTGCCGTTGATGATCCCTATTGAATTGATCAGCCAGCTGGCACGCCCTATTTCTCTCGCCGTGCGGTTATTCGCCAACATGACGGCCGGACACGTCATTCTCGGCGTGTTATTCGGATTGGCAATCAGCGGCGGACTGCTCATTGGATGGCTGCCATTCGCCTTTACAATTGCGATGAATGGCCTCGAGGTCGGCATTGCGTTTATTCAAGCCTATATTTTTACCGTGCTGAGCTGTGTGTATTTGGGGGACGCAGTCACCCTGCACGGTCATAGCGAACACGCGCACTAAGTCGAATTGTTTACATAAGGAAGGAAGGACACACAATGGATGCAGCAGCAGCAGCGTTGGTGGGCATGGGGTTGGCCGCGGCGGGATTCGCCGGAGCCGGTGTGGGCATCGGGTACATCTTCGGAAAGATGATCGAGGCCGTGGCCCGGCAACCGGAAGCGGAAGGTCGCGTCGGCAAGTATATGTGGATCGGATTCGCGTTGGTCGAGGCGATCGCTCTGTACGGGCTGGTCATTGCGTTCATCATCATGGGTTTGCGCAAGTAAGTTATGGACAGCGAGCCCTGGTGCTGGAATCTATTCCCGGCTCAGAACCCTCAACTCACTGGGTACCTAGACTATGCCTCAATTTGAATCGCATTTCTTTTCATCACTGATCTTTTGGGAGATTCTCTCCTTTGGGATTTTATTCTTTCTGCTCTATAAGTACGCGTTTCCAAGTCTCTTGGGTATGCTGGAGCAACGGGAGAAAAAGATCAAGGACAGTCTCGATCAGGCAGAACGGCACCGCTCCGAAGCCGAACGCAAGCTGAGGGAATATGAAGCGAAGCTGGCCATGGCCGCCAAGGACTCGGAGGCGTTATTGGCTCAAGCGAAAGAGCGGGCTCAGCGATTGATGGAAGAGAATGAGCAGCGCATGACGGTGGATGCCGAGCGGATCAAGGGTGACGCCACTCGTGAAATCGAGCAAGAACGCCGCAAAGCCATTCAGGACATTCGTTCGCAGACGACCGATCTGGCTTTGATGGTGGCGGAAAAGGTCGTGGGACGGGCACTGACGGAAGCGGATCATCGGCGCTTGGCTGACGAAGCCCTGGATGCCCTCGCCAAGACCTACCAAAGCCGAAATTAGGCGTTATGCCGGGGGGGTGAGACTCACACCTCCCCGGCGGTATCCTTCCAAATCCATCGTGATGAAGCGGTAGCCCAATTGTTTCAGGGCTGCGGCCAGCCGTTCAGGTCGGCCGGGACGCATCAAGTCCGGCAACTCCGCTATCGCCAGTTCAATTCTGGCAATCTCTCCATGATCGCGTACGCGAAATTGACGGAAGCCTTCCTGTGCCAGGATGGCTTCTGCGCGCTCGACGCGCGACAAGATCCCCCGGGTGATGGTGATTCCTCGCGGCACACGGGAAGATAGGCAGGCCGCTGCCGGCTTTTCCCAATTGGACAGCCCCAACTCCCTCGCCACCGCGCGAATATCGGCCTTTGAGAATTCCGCCTCCAATAGAGGGCTGCGGACGCCCCACTCTCGAGCGGCCTTGAGGCCGGGACGGTCATCTCCCAGGTCGTCTACATTCGTGCCGTCTACGATGTGACCGGCCGCATATTCACCGCGGAGTCTGCCCAAGAGTGAATACAAATCCGTCTTGCAGTGGTAACAGCGGGTGGCGTCATTGCGGACGAATTCCGGAATGTCCAGTTGATCGGTGTCCACGAGACGATGCTCGGCCCCGATTTCCGCGGCGATCAGTTGCGTCGCTTCGAGCTCAATGGCCGGAAAGGTGGGAGAGACGGCGGTGACTCCGAGGGCCTTCGTCCCCAGTTCGTCGTGGGCCAATTTAAGGACCAGTGAACTGTCGATGCCGCCGGAGAAGGCGACGACGACCGATCCCATTTCGCGAAGGATCTGTCTCGCTCGAGAGAGCTTATTGATCAATGGAGTCGTGGAAAGCATGTGGAGTCCGCCTGCGACGGGTTGATTGCCGACCCGTCCGCTTACTGTTTGACTTTGGCTTTTGCGATCGATCCGACGACCACGAGGGCATAATGTTGCGGATCGAGGTACTGTTTGGCGACGCGTAGGACATCGTCTTTCGTGACTTTTTCGATAGCTTTGGGATATTGCGTGAAGTAATCCAAGCCAAGATTATAGAACTCCACTTGAGCCAGGACATTGGCGAGCTTGGCGCTGGAATCGACGCGCAGGGGAAAGCTCCCGATGATAAACGACTTGGCTTCGCTGAGTTCTTGATCCGTAACCGGTGCCTCGCGAATCCCCTTAAGTTCAGTCAGTACTCCGGTGATGGCCTGATTGGTAACGTCGGTTCTCGTCTGCAGGTTGATGAAAAACGCGCCAGGCATCAATCGGGTATCGAAGTGACTCATGATCCCATAGGCGAGTCCCTGCTTGTCCCGGATCGAATCCATGAGACGCGAAGAGAACCCGCCGGCGCCTAGAATATAGTTCATCACCGTGACGGCGTAGTAATCAGGATTGGTGCGGCTGATGCCCGTGTGCCCCAACACGATCGTCGACTGCGTCAAATCCTTCTCGATGAGCTGAACCATCTTGCGTTCAATCGGGGCCGGCTTCTTCAACGTGTAGGATGACGAAGGTCCCTTCTTCCAGGATCCGAAATGAGTCTGGACGAGGTTCGTCGCCTGTTCCTGAGAGAGGTCTCCGACGATGACGAGAATCGTTTGGTTGGGCAGATATTCCCTGGCATGAAATTGCTGGATGTCGGCCACCGTGATCCTGTTCAGGGTCTCTTCTGTGCCATGGGCAGGCCAGCTATAGGGATGCCCATGAAAGATCAATTGATGGAAGGCTTTCATGGCCACATTCCCCGGATCGTCGTCATCGCTGACGATTTCACCGAGGATTTGCGTGCGGACCCGCTCAACCTCTTGTTTGTGAAAGGCAGGATGCTGGAGCATATCGGCCAGGAGCGCAAAACCGAGATCCGCATCCTTTTTGAGCACGCGGCCTGATGCGGTGGTGAAATCTTCCGCCGCATGGGCTTCGAGCGACCCTCCGACAAAATCGATCTGTTCGGCGAATTGTCGGGAGGTCCTGGTCAGGGTGCCTTCGTCCAGCAAACTGGCGGTGAGATTCGCCAGGCCGGCTTTGTCCGGCGGATCTTGGGCAGACCCCACCTTCACGAGCGCATGGATTTCTACAGTAGGAATAAAATGTTGTTCGAGGAACAAGACGGTAATCCCGTTCGTCGTCACGGATCGAATGGGGACGATCTCCGCGGCCAGCGCGACGGCGATGGGATTGCAGAGCATGGCGCCGAATATTCCCAGCAGAATGAGCCTCAGGGAAAAGGCACGCGCGACGCGAGGTAGCAAAGACAGGTGTGGTAGTCGAGTCATCTGGGCTTGCTCACTGGTGAGCCTGGGTCGGTGAAGCCGACTGCGCCTGGGCAGGTTGGGGAATCAAGGTTCCCGTGGTGCGCGAATCCGCAATCAGGTATTGGGATGCCACACGCTGGACATCCTGTGCCGTCACGGCGCGGGTACGCTCCACGAATTGGCTGACTTTTCTCCATCCTGCTCCGATGGTCTCCGCTTCTCCCAGCAACATCGCCTGGCGAAAATTCGAATCCTGCTCAAAAACGTGGGACGCTTCGATCTGATTTTTTGCGCGCTGAAGCTCGAGCTCGCTCGGCGGCTCGGTTTGGAGTCGGTGGATTTCCTTGATGACCGCCTCTTCGACCGCGTCGACCTTCTCCCCTGGTTTGACCACCGCGTAGAAGTAAAACAATCCGGGGTCGGCCTGCATCAGCCCATAATCCGCCCCCACTGCCAACGCGGTTTTTTGCTCGTAGACGAGACTTTGGTAGAGCCGGGCGCTCTTGCCGCGGGATAAAATCGATTCGAGCACGTTCAAGGCATAGGAATCGTCGCTGACATAGTTCGGGACCCGGTAGCCCATCATCACGAAGGGCACTTGCGCCTCACGCTTCAACAAAAAGCGGCGTTCACCGCGCTGCTGAGCCTCCGTGACGGCCAGCGGCTTGGGCGACGGACCTTTGGGGATGGGCTCGAAGAGTTTGGTGATGGTCGGGAGCAACGTGTCCGCTTTGACGTCGCCCACAACGAGCAAGGTGGCATTGTTCGGGGAATAGTAGGTGTCGTAGTGACGCTGGAGGTCATCGAGGTTCATGGCGTCGAGGTCGGAGAACCACCCGATCACCGGCCAGTGATAGGGGTGATTCATGAAGGCCTGCGCAAACAACGCTTCGACCAGCGCGCCCTGGGGATCATCTTCATTGCGCAGCCGCCGTTCTTCCTTCACGACTTCCCGCTCGGTTTTGAATTCGTCGGCATCGAGGATGAGTCCCTGCATCCGGTCGGCTTCAAGTTCCAGCGCGAGCGTGACGCGATCGGCGGCCAAGTTTTCAAAGTAAGCCGTAAAGTCCTGGCTGGTGAAGGCATTGTCCATCCCGCCGTTCTTGCGCACGAGACGGGAGAAGGTTCCTTTGGGATATTTTGCCGTGCCTTTGAACATCATATGTTCCAGCATATGCGAGAGCCCGGCTCGCCCCATGACCTCATTCCGTGAACCGACTTTGTACCAAACCTGCACCGTGGCGACAGGAGCCTTGGGAACTTCGACCAGGATGACCTTCATGTCGTTTGACAGCGTAAATTCCTTGGGCTCGACGGCATGGACTGAGGAAGTCTGGCTGATGAGCAGGACGGAAGTCAGGATCGAGGTAATGAGAAAAGACCAGGTGGGGCGCGACGAATTGTGGGCTGTGCTCTGACTAGGCATGTACGAAGAACATGCTAACAACGGGTTTGAATCTGTGTCAAGGCAACTGCGGGCGTGGCGCCCTCCAGGCTACCGAGTTGCCCACAGGCGCCCAACACATCGCGGCCTCGGCTGCGGCGAAGATAGACATCCACGTGGCCCATGCGAAGAGTGTTTTGAAACGTTTCGATCGCGGTATCCGAAGGACGCCGATAGGGGCTGCCCGGAAAGGGGTTGAACGCAATGAGGTTCACTTTGCAGCGGAGGCCGCGCAGCAATTTGATCAAGCGAGAGGCATCCTCGGCCCGATCGTTCACATCCGCGAGGAGGACGTATTCAAAAGTAAGCCGATCGCGCTCTGGAAGCGGATATTCACGACAGGCCGCGAGCAGGGCTTGGAGCGAATGGAGCCGGTTGGCGGCAGGCATGATGTGACGTCGGAGTTCGTCGGTCGTGGCATTCAGAGAGATGGCCAGGTTCACTTTCAGCGGGACCACGTCTTTGATGCGTGAGGCGAGTCCTGCCGTGGAGATCGTGATGCGGCGAGGCGAAAACCCCAGGCCCCAGGTTTGATTCGTGAGGCGCGCAACCGCATCGGCTACCGCGTCGAGGTTGGCCAGCGGTTCACCCATGCCCATAAAGACGATATTGGTCAATCGCTCAGCGTGGCCTAAATGGTCCTGGGCGAGGAGCACCTGGTCGATGATCTCGTGGGCGCGGAGATTCCGTTGGAGTCCGAGCCTGCCGGTCAGGCAAAATCCGCAATCGAGGGTACAGCCCACCTGCGTCGAGAGGCAGAGAGTCCGCCGGTCCTCGTCGGGGATGAGGACGCATTCCACTTGGTTGCCGTCCGCCAGTGTCAGCACGAATTTCCTGGTTCCATCCTCCGACGTGAAGATGTGGGCGTCGGTGGTTCGTCCAATGGTACAGCAGTCGGTCAGATGCGCGCGCTCCTTCTGCGACAGATTCGTCATCTCGGTGAAGGCGCGGACCCGTTCCTGATAGAGCCAGCGGAGGATTTGTTGTGTGCGGAAGGCCGGCCAGCCGAGCGGAGCGACGAACGCGGCCATTTCGTCTTCGGTGAAAGCGAGGAGGTTCGTCCGCATGTCGGCCGGCTGATGCATGGCTGGAGCCTAGCACAGGGAAAAAACTTATGACAAGCAAGGCGAACCTGATCGCCTTTGCCGCGCGTTACGATATAATGGCTCAGTTCCTCCTCTGCTCAGGAAGATATTGTGACGCCTTTGTCTTGGCGAACCCGTTCAGCAGCGCTCTCAGCCTGGTTTCTCCTGTCGTGTGTGCCGGGTGCCACGGCAGAATCACCGCGTTCATTCTCTCTTACCCCTGCTCTCTGTAGCTCCGCTGAAGATTGTTTCCATTCGGCTGTCGCCATCAACGAACGCTCAGGCTCTCTGCCGCAGCGCGACCAGATGATGGTGCTGAAAATTGATCAACTGCGGTCGGTGATGGATGTCTATCCCTCCACGATTTGGGCGAAACGGGCCCGCGTAGTCCTCGGCGTGCTCCTGATCGAGCGAGATCCCGCCGAAGCCGTGAAATTCCTCCGTGCCGCCCAAGCGGAAATTCCTGTCTTGGACGACTACTTTCGGCTCTGGATGGGAGAATCGCTCCTCAAGCTCAACGAGCCCATCTCAGCGGCTGAGTTGTTCGAGACGATTCCCAAGCTGGTGCCGGATTCGAACATCATCACCAAAGCGGCCTACCGCACGGGCGAAGCCTGGTATCACGCGAATGACTGTGTTCGCGCCGTGGAATGGTTACAGCGCGCCGTGACACTCGCGGATAAAGATCCGGCTGCACCGACGGCATTGTTGCATCAAGCGGACTGTTATCTTCGAGAAAGTCATCTTACGGAGGCGCGCGTTGCACTTAAGCATCTGTGGCTGCGGTATCCGCAGGCGCCGGAAGCGCGCGAGGCGAAAGCGCGATTGGATGCGGGACTGGGAGGAGAGGCCTGGACTCCGACCGCTGAAGACCACGCTCTCCGCGCGCAGGCGTTCCTGGCGTTGGCCATGCAAGGCGAAGCCGTCGAAGAGCTGCGCCGTTTTCTCGCGTTGAGCCCGGCTCATCCTCGACGGTTCGATGCCCGGCTCAAGTTGGGTGTGGCCTATGTCCGGCTGAAGCAATATGACCAGGCCAGGCAGACCTTTCGCGGGCTGGTGGCCGATCGTGTGCAAGAATCCTCGGAGGCGACGGTCTGGTTGGCCCGAGTGTATCTGCGACAGAATCAAGGCGACAAACTTCTCGAGCTGGCGCGATCGGTGGCCCAGAGTTCTCTCAGTGGTGATCAACGAGCGATGGTGCATCTCTTTGGCGCCGTCTGGCTTGAAGACCAGGGGCGGTTCGATGAAGCGATCGGCATGTTTCGGCAGGTCGCAAAACTCGGCGAGTCGGCGAGCCAGCGCGCCGAAGGGCTGTGGCGTGCGGGATGGGTGCAGTACCGAACTGCCCGGTATCGAGAGGCGGCAGAGACGTTTGGCGCCGTGGTCGAGATGCATGTGAATGGGTTCGAGCCACAGGCGATGTATTGGGCGGCGCGCTCCAATGAACGCGAAACAAATGCGAATGCGGCGGCTGCCGAGCAGTACGCCCGGGTCTGTCAGCGATATGCCTACAGTTATTATTGCCAGTTAGCTACGCGTCGAACCGCCTTGCCGGTGGCTACCCTGACTTCAGTACCAACAGAGAGTCCGGTGGCGGAGGACGGTGAGCGACTCCCGGAAAATCGGCGTCCCGAAATCGAACACCATGTGGTCTACCAGCGAGGAATCGAACTCAAGAGGCTCGGGTTCGCCCAGGATGCGGCCAGGGAACTGGGTTTCTTGACGGAACAATACAGCCGGGATCAGGACGTGCTGCTGGCCTTCTCGACGATGCTCAGCGAAGTGGGGGCCTACCATCCCGCGTTGCGCGTGGCCAAGGTGCATTTTAAAGAGAAGTTGGAACGAGGCGGACTGCCCACGGCGCCTGCCTTGTGGACCGTGGCCTATCCGACTGGTCTTGTTCCCACCATCGCCGCACAGGGTGTCTCGGCGGTGGATCCCTATCTCGCCGCGGCCATCATCCGTGAGGAAAGCCAGTATGACGAGAAGGCCCTCTCGGTGGTGGGTGCCGTGGGGCTGATGCAGCTGATGCCGGCCACGGCGAACGCGGTGGCCCAGCGTCATGGATTTCCGGCGGTGGGACGGGAGGAATTGTTCGATCGGGAAACTAATATTCGGCTGGGCGTGCGGTATCTCGGCCAATTGCTCGACCAGTATGGCGGGAACCTCGCCTATGCGGTTGCGGCCTATAATGCCGGGCCCATTGCGGTCAACAATTGGATTGCGGTGCACCATGGGCGGGATCAAGATGAGTTCGTTGAGCTCATTCCTTATCAAGAAACCCGATTGTACGTGAAGCGCGTCCTGCGCAGTTATGGGGAATATCGGCGTCTCAATCATGGCACATCATAGTGGGAGCCCTTTTCTTGACAAGCCGAAGCGAACTTCCTATATTTCGCCTCCGTCACTATTGTGTTGACCACCCAACTTTGCCATGAGGACATACCATGACTTTAGATCGTCTCGACGCCCTGGAAATTCGTATTCGCGATTTGGTGAAACTCGTTCAGGACCTCAAGCGAAAGAACGCCTCACTCGAGGATGAGCTCCGCTTGGCGCGGGAGCGGGTGGCGGTGCGGGATGACGAGAATCGACGATGGGAGCAGGAGCGGGTGGATATTCGAGCACGGATCGAAAAGGTGCTCGGCGAAATCGATCTGTTGGAATGCCTGGATGAACCCAAGGAGGTGGCTTTTGACTAAGACCATTGACGTGGAGATCTATGGCCAGCGCTACAGCATCACCGGTGAAGCGGACGAGTCCTATGTGAAAAAGCTCGCCGAACTCGTCGATACCCAGATGAAACAGGTGGCGGCCGGACTACGGTCCGCCACGCCCGCCAAACTGGCGGTCCTCGCAGCGATCAATATCGCTCATGAATTGATGGAATCGGAACGAAAGAGTCGCCAGGGTGAGGCCGATGCGGATCGCCGCATGGCTTCCTTGATGGATTCGATCGATCAACAGATGCCCTCCATGCTGTCTCGGTGAGTTTCGCCTTGCTTTCACATCACTCCTTTGTTATCGTTTCCCTGTTGTATTGACCCGAGGGTCAACAAGAGCAGGAGAGGAAAGGAAGCTTCGAATTAAGGACGGAAATTCCCAAGACAGTCTTTGAGCGCTAAACATATGGAATCGCTTAATTTCGTGGTGCTGTTTAGTGTGGTTGTGGCGGCATGGGTTGGTCGAACGGCTCATGTGGATGGATGTGTGTCACCGGTGACACCAAACTGGATACTCTCGACTAGAGAGCAGATTCGCGCAGGCCTCTCTGTGGGCGTCCTCTGCTCAGCATGTGCTTCTGTCTCCACGACGCGGTCTTGCCTTATCCGCTTGCGAGGTGACAGGAGATTTGATTCGGGTCGAGGCCGACCACGCCTCAACTGAATTAGAGACAGCGATTCCGCGGCTCGTTCCACTGGCTCAAGAGGTCAGGTCTTTCCCTTCTCGTTCGGGCGTTCCTTTCGCAGGCTCCCTGCTCCCCTAAAACATTGGCCCCGATCATTTGCAGGGTGACAGCGTGCTGTCCCGCTGCCCGTAAGGGAGGTGGTTCCCATTTCTCTCAGCGTCGTTGCGTACATCATAATCGGACTAGTGGGAGCGGTAATAGGCGCCGGTGTCTACGAGTTGCTGCGTCGCCGATCGGTATCGGCCCGCAGAGCACAGGCTGAGGATCAGTCTGCGCAGGTGGTGCAATCGGCCCAGCGTGAAGCAGAGAATCTGGTCAAAGAAGCGAAGCTGGAAGCCAAGGATTTGGTGTTCCAGGCAAAAATCGAACTGGAAAAGGAACAGAAGGCGAAGCTCGCGGAAGTGTCCAATACGGAGCGTCGCGTGTTGCAACGGGAAGAGAGTCTCGATAAGAAGCTGAGCGTGCTCGAAAGGCGCGATCAGGAAACGCTGAGACGCGAGCAAGAACTTCTCAAACGGGAAGAGGGATTGGCTCAGAAGGAATCGGCCTGTGCGCAGGCCGAAAAGCAGCATCGGGAGGCGCTTGAGCGGGTGGCGAGTTTGACCGCTGAGGAGGCCAAACGGCAACTCATCCAAGAGATGGAAAGTCAGGCGCGTTTGGAAGCCGCCGGTCTGGCCAAGCGCATGCTGGAAGAGGCGAAGGAAAACGCCGATCGTGAAGCTCGTGAGATTATCGCCTGTTCCATCCAGCGGGTCACTCGCGATTATGTGAATGAGGCCACGATTTCGGTCGTGCCCATCGCGAATGATGCGATGAAGGGCCGGATTATCGGTCGAGAGGGACGTAATATCCGCGCCATCGAGGCGGCCACGGGGATTGATCTCATTATCGATGAAACCCCCGAGGCCGTCATTATTTCTGGATTCGATCCGCTCCGGCGGGAAATTGCGAAAGTCGCCCTCGAGCGACTCATGCACGACGGTCGAATCCATCCCACTCGTATTGAAGAGATCGTCGAAAAGGTCAAGGTCGATATCGAGAAGCTGATGATCGAAGAGGCCGAGAAGGTCATCTTCGAGGTCGGGCTGTCGGATTTCCACCCGGAGCTGGTCAAGGTGCTGGGTCGGCTCAAGTATCGAACGAGCTATGGTCAGAACAACCTGTACCATGCTCGGGAAGCCGCCTATATCTGCGGCATCATGGCATCCGAGCTGAAACTTGACGTCAGGCTCGCCAAACGAGGTGCATTGTTACATGATATCGGCAAGGCCGTGAGCCATGAAGAAGAGGGGCCGCATGCCATGCTGGGTGCGGAGATTGCGAAAAAGTACGGTGAAAGCGCCAAAGTCGTCAATGCCATTGCGGCGCATCACGAGCAGGTGGAGCCGATCTGTCCGGAGACAGTGTTGGTGGCGGCGGCGGAAGCCCTGTCGGCCGCGCGTCCTGGTGCCCGACGCGAGGCATTGGAATCCTACGTGAAACGGTTGGAGAAATTGGAATCGCTGGCAACCGTGCATAAGGGCGTTCAAAAGGCCTACGCGATTCAGGCGGGCCGTGAAATCCGGGTGATCGTCAAACAGGAAGATTTAACGGATCCGGAGTGTTTCCAACTCTCGCGTGACTTGGCCAAGAAGATTGAGCAGGAGCTGACCTATCCGGGCCAGATTAAAGTCACGGTTATTCGGGAGAGCCGGTTCGTGGACTTCGCGAAGTGAGTGAACGGGCATGAAAGTTCTGATGATCGGCGATATCATGGGCGAGCCAGGGCGACGCGCCGTGGCTCGCCTGCTGCCCAAACTCATCGCTAAGCACGAAATCGATGTCGTGATCGGCAATGGAGAGAATGTGGCGGGTGGGTTCGGCATCACTCCCGACCTGATGGATGACCTCTTCGACCTCGGCGTGTCGGTGATCACTACCGGAAACCATGCCTGGGACAAAAAAGAAATTCTCGAGGTCTTTCCGCGCGAACCGCGCCTCCTGCGTCCGGCCAACTATCCGTCGGGAGTGCCGGGGCGCGGCAGTTATGTATTCACGACCCCGGGAGGCGAGTCCCTAGGGATTCTTCATCTTATGGGGCGAGCTTTTATGCCGACGATTGATTGTCCCTTCCAGATCGGCAAGCGCGAGGTTGAGCGTCTCAAGACACAGGTGGCCGCCGTCGTGGTCGATCTGCATGCGGAGGCCACCTCTGAAAAGATGGCCATGGCGCATTACCTGGATGGTTTGGTGACGGCCGTGGCGGGGACGCATACCCACGTGCAGACGGCCGATGAGCAGATCCTGCCGAAGGGTACGGCCTACATTACCGATATTGGAATGACCGGCCCTCTCCATTCCGTCATTGGAATCAAGAAGGAGTTGGCGATCGAAAAGTTTCTCACCGGCATGCCTCGTCGTTTCGAGGTGGCGTCTGGACCGACCGTTTTCTGCGCGGTCTTGCTCGAAGTAGATAGCGCGCTTGGCAAAGCGATATCGATCGAGCGCATCCGAGTGGTGGACTGACCGCTGTGCCCGTGGCCCTTCCGCATGGCTCGGTGAGACATGGCCGGGCGTAACCTTGCTCTCTCGCTTCCCCTTTCCGTGTCCGATGTGACACGCCTCATCCGCGATTCCCTTGAAGATCAATTCCGGGATATTTGGATAGTAGGACAGGTCTCCACTCTTCGTGCGCCGAGTTCTGGGCATCTGTATCTCACGATAAAAGACGAGCAGAGCCAGCTTCGGGCCGTCTTCTTTCGGTCGGGGGTAGCGCAGCTGCGGTTCGTGCTTCAGGAAGGCATGGCGATCATTGCGCGCGGGCGCATTTCTGTGTACGAGCCACGCGGTGAATATCAGCTGGTCATTGATACGGTCGAGCCCCAGGGAATTGGGGCCTTCCAGTTGGCCTTCGAGCAACTCAAAGAACGGTTGGCGCATGAAGGGCTGTTTGATGAAGCGCGCAAGCGGCCGTTACCGATCTTTCCCGGAACTGTCGGCATTGTAACTTCCCGGACGGGGGCTGCCCTCCGCGATATTCTCGCCGTGCTGCATCGCCGCTGTCCGCTGGTCCATGTCCTCATCGTGCCGGTTCCAGTTCAAGGTGACGGGGCCGCCGAGCGCATAGCCGCCGCCATCACGATGTTGAGTGCGATGCCGGAGGTCGAGGTGCTGATCGTCGGCCGGGGCGGAGGAGCCTCTGAAGATCTCTGGGTCTTTAATGAAGAAATAGTGGTTCGGGCGATCGTTCAGTCCAGGGTGCCGATCGTGTCAGCGGTGGGGCATGAAATTGATGTCACGCTCTCGGACTTCGCCGCCGATTACCGTGCGCCGACACCTTCTGCGGCGGCGGAGGCAGTGGTGCCGGTGCTTGACGAACTTGGCCAGCGGTTGGACGATGTGAGCCTTCGCCTTCGTCGCTCGGTAGAGACCGCCATCCGGACGCAGCGTCATCGTTTGGATACAGCGCTTCGAATCCTCCGGGAGATGCGGTTTCGACTCCAAGCGCAAGCCCAACGTCTGGATGATGTCGCCGACAACCTGGTGCGGGCCTTCACAAACCGGTTGAATGCTCTCGATCGTGACAGGGCGGACCGTCATCATGCCCTGCTGACGCGGAGTCCGCAACGAAGGATTGAGACGTCGTTCGTATTGCTTCCTCAGTTGTGCAGGCGGTTGGAACATGAGGCGCGTCGAGGGCTTTTCTGCCATAGGCAAGCGGTATTGGCGCATATGACCGCATTGGATGCCTTGAGTCCGCTGGCGATTTTGACGAGAGGGTATAGTGTCGTGCAAGCCGTTCCATCAGAACGGCTCGTCCGACGGGCGTCTGAGGTGCAAGTAGGAGATATGCTTCTCGCCCGCCTTTCCGAGGGGCGCCTGGTGTGCCGCGTGATAGAGGTCTTGCCTCACCCCGTGGCTTGACCCCACGGAGGGGGCGGGCAATAATGCATTGGGCTATGAAACTACGAGGTAAATCCAGTGGCCGCGATTAAGTTTGAATATGCGATGGCAAGATTGGAAACGATCGTCGCTGAACTGGAGAAGGGTGACCTCCCTCTCGACGACTCTTTGAAAATTTTCGAGGAGGGCATCAGATTGTCGAAGACTTGCCTTAAGATGTTGGAGGACGCCGAACGGAAGGTGGAGATCCTGGTGCAAGAAAAGGATGGCAAGAAACGGATTCAGGCGTTTACCCTCGGTGACGAAGAACTCGAGTCCCCGGAGTGACAGCATGCCGGTGCCGAATCGCGCGCACCGGTTCTTCTCCCACCCGTCGACCTCAGCGTTCATGATGATCCAGAAAATACGTCCAGCGCGAGAGCGGCTCGATCGTGTGCTTGTCAGCCGTGGGTTGGTGGCGAGCCGCGAAGACGCGGCCAGACTCATCCTTGCCGGTCTCGTTCACGTAGATGGCGTGGTCGTTGATAAGGCGGCAAAGCCGATCTTGACGGATGCGGACGTGATGGTCGCCGGGCGCGCGTCGCCTTACGTGGGGCGAGGCGGTGAGAAGCTGGCTGCTGCTTTGGATCAGTTTCAGGTCGATCCCAAGGGGATGATTTGTTTCGATGTGGGCTGTTCCACCGGCGGATTCACCGATTGCCTGCTACAGCGTGATGCGGCTCGAGTCTATGCCGTGGATGTGGGGTACGGGCAGTTTGACTGGCGTCTTCGGCAGGATCCGCGGGTCTCGCTGAAGGAACGAACCAACATTCGATATCTTGCCGCGGGCTTTATCCGAGATCCGATCGACCTGATCGTCATCGATGTTTCGTTCATTTCACTCACCCTTGTGCTGCCCTGCGTGGTGCCGTATCTGGAAGGTTCAGGCTGCGTGATCACGCTGATCAAACCGCAGTTCGAGGTAGGAAAGGGTTTGGTCGGACGAGGAGGCATCGTCCGGGATGATGGGTTGCGGGAGGGGGCGGCGGGGAAGGTAGTGACCTGCGCAGATCAGTTGGGAATGGAGTTGGCAGGTCGCATGGAGTCGCCTATCGAGGGCCGCAAAGGGAATCGGGAACTGTTGGCGTGGTTTCGTCGGCGGAGGTGAGCCTTCTGTGGAGATGCTCACGGACCCTCCGGAGCGGCTTGCTATACCAACCTCAGTCGCCGGTCAAAACGAAAACGCTTTGTAGAGGGGTGGAGAAGGGTGTAGTCTGACCTTCGATTATCCGTTGGGGGGGTTCGTTCAAGACTGTCATGTAGGAGAGGCGAGGGCGTATGAAAGTTTTGGTTACCGGAGGGGCAGGATTTATCGGCTCACACGTGGTGGATCGTCTGCTCCAAGAAGGGCACGATGTAGTGGTCGTCGATAATCTGGTCACGGGGAAGCGAAAAAATGTCCCTAAAGTGGTGCAGTTTTACAAACTCGATATCGAAAATCCAAAGTTGGAACGAATCTTTCGCAATGAGCGACCGTCGGTGGTCTTTCACCTGGCTGCGCAGATGAACGTCCGGCGCTCGGTAGAAGATCCGATGTTCGATGCGCAAGTCAATGTTCTCGGGACCCTCAATGTTCTTGATCAGGCATCCAAACATGGGGCCAGAAAGGTTATCTTTTCTTCGTCCGGCGGAGCGATCTATGGAGAACAACTAGCCTTTCCCGCGCCGGAAAGTCACATCACCCAGCCGCTCTCCCCTTATGGGATCAGCAAATTGTGCGGTGAACATTACTTGTCATACTACCATCGGTTGAGTGGGATCCAGGTGGTGAGTCTTCGATACGCGAATGTGTATGGTCCCCGTCAAGACCCTGAAGGAGAAGCCGGTGTGGTCGCCATTTTTATTCAAAAAATGCTGCATGGCGAACAGGCGGTGGTCAATGGCAATGGACGCCAGACTCGCGACTTCGTATTCGTCGATGACGTGGTGGAGGCAAATTTGATGGCGATGGGCCCGGAGGTGGAGGGAGTGTATAACGTCGGTACGGGCATTGAAACCTCCATCAACGACTTATTTGGAGTCGTCGTCGACCTGACCAAAGTCGAATTTAAAGAAATACATGGGCCGGCGAAAAGAGGTGAGCAGGCGAGAAGTGTCATCGATTCGACAAAGCTTCACCGTGACCTGGGGTGGGAATCCAGAGTTGATTTACGCGAAGGACTGCGGCGAACGGTCGAATACTTCCGCGAGCAGGTTGGCTAGCAGCCGGCACTAATAACGAGGGACGGACGGGTCGACCTGGGTCGACCAGGCATCAATGCCTCCGATCAGGTTCTTTACGTTTCCAAACCCTTGCTGCAACAGAAATCCCGTTGCATCCGCACTTCGCATGCCATGGTGGCAGTAGGCGATGATCTCGGCATTCCGGTCCAGCTTACCGAGGGATTGTTGAAGGGTCGCCAAGGGAACCAGAACAGATCCTTCCAGCTTCGCCAGGGCATACTCCCACGGCTCCCGAACATCAACGAGGACAAGCTTCTCACCTTTATCCAGGCGTGACTTTAAATCCTTGGGAGTAATCGTATAACTCATCTGCGCACCTCCAGGCTATATCCAGGGATCATAAGGGAGCCGGAAAAGAGGTGTCAACTCCGTTGCTTGATCGTTAGGAGTCTGTTCGAGTAATGCCGTTCTACTGCGACACACGATCTGCAGCAGTCTGCGTCGTTCTCGGCTCGAAAAACTCCTCAACGTATTCCAGCGAATACGCTTCCGGTTTTTTCGAGCCTGCGGCCCCGCATCTACGAGCAGCTCCTTCGCCTCGCAACGAAGGATTACTCGGACAGACTCCTAGGATCGTAGATGCTTCTCAAGCTCTCGAGTTGACGAACCGAGGTATCAGCAGGTACCGGATAAAAAGAGTCAGATCACCGATTGGAAGGTCGAATCTGACGCGCACTGAACATGGTCATTTTTTGCCTAAGTGTGCAAATCCTGCCCAGATTAGAAAACGAATCGTGGACAGGGACGGCCGTTTATAAGGCATGACAAGATAGACAGGTTTTAAGTCCTGCGCAATATTAGGGTACGCTAATTGCTAGCAATTAGGTGATCCTTGGAATCTGATGTCTCTCCCATCGTCGTGTTCGTCACCGCTTCGTCCGCTGAGGAAGCTGAGAGGCTAGGCAAGATGGTTGTCTCCTCGGGCTTGGTGGCTTGCTCGAATGTCGTACCGGACATTCAGTCGATCTTTCGGTGGAATGCCACGGTCAATGTCGAGAAGGAATGTCTGATTGTGATGAAAACTACACTTGATCGGTTTTCCGAGCTCGAAACAGCGATACGGGCTCACCACAGTTATAGTGTTCCAGAAATCATCGCGATACCTGTCATTGCCGGATCAGCAGCATACCTGGCATGGATAAAGGCGGAGACTCATAAGTAGTTGATTGCAATCGCCAAAAAATTCAAAGCAAGGGGTTGACCATCAAGTGCGAGATTAGTACACTGCAACGAGTGGTTGGCCTGAAGCCTGAGAAATCTGTGAAGGGGAGACCGTCCTATGAGTCAGCAAACGGCCGAAACCAGTGATGCCTATACCATCGTGGTCTTTCGCGGTTCCACCTCAAAGCCGCTTCGATTTAGTTTTCCCCGCAAGTTTCTGCGGAAATTGCTGATCCTGGCGGCAATCTTGATTGTCGCGGACCTCCTCGTCGTTTCCCACTACGTGATTCGAACCGGGGAAGTGTGGCAGCTATCCGCATTTCGGGCTGAGGCAATGGGGGCGCGCGAACAGACGGCTGCCTTTTCAGCTGCGATCGATGATTTGAAGAAGCGTCTTTCGGTTATGGGGGAGGTCAACCAGCGCCTTCGGGTCATGCTGGGAATTGATAACACCAAGCCCACTGGCGATTTGGCGAATGGACGGGGAGGCGACGATGGACCCCTGCCGGATGGCAAGGAAAATGTGCCGGGCGTGAGTCCTGTTATGCCGGGAATGGAGCAGCGTCAGCAGATTTCGGAAATGCGTGATAGTCAGCAGGGCGAGGCCGATTTTACGACGGAAAGTATCGAGGAAATTGCTCAGCAGGTTCGAGAAAGTATTGATGCCCTCGTGCGTGAAGCGGCTCAGCAGGAGGAGGCCTTGCAAAATCTCACGCAAATTGCCGAGCAGCGCTCGACTCAATGGGCATCAACGCCGTCCATTTGGCCTGTTCGGGGGTGGGTCACCTCAGCCTTCGGTCCGCGAGTATCGCCCTTTACCGAAAAGCCCGCTTGGCATGACGGGCTCGATATTGGCGCTTCCCCGAACGCCCCGGTGCAAGCGCCTGCGCTGGGACGTGTCGTCACGGTAGCGTTTGACTCGAAAATGGGTAATATGGTCAAGCTTGACCATGGCTATGGCATTGAAACTGTTTACGGCCACTTGGCGAAGCCTTTGGTGAAGGAGGGCCAGCGTGTAAAACGTGGGGATGTGGTGGCTCTTGTCGGAAGCACGGGTCTTTCCACGGGCCCGCATCTTCATTATATGGTGAAGAAAAACGGTCAGGCGCTTGATCCGACCAAATTTATTCTCGATTAGAGGCCGCGTCTCAACTCGGGACCGCCACGCGGCCGGACTGGTCCTCTCCTGTAGCTTCTTCAAACTCTCAAGCAGCTTCGCCCCTCTGGTTCGGTTCTCCTCTATCAAGCCCCCGTGTAAGGCCGTCGGCCTCGCATGTCGGATGCCCAGGTCTGTCCTGTTCCCTGGTTGTTCTACATTGAAAGAGAATGCTCATGACTGATTTGGAGATTGCCCGAGCTGTCGCTCCCAAGCATATATTTGAAATCGCACAGACCCTGGGTATTCACTCGGATGATCTCATCCCCTTCGGGCAGTATAAGGCGAAGATTGCCCTCAGCTTGGAGGAGAGACTCCGGCATAAACCACGAGGGCGGTACGTGTTGGTCACAGCGATCAATCCGACACCTCTGGGAGAAGGTAAAACCACCACCTCGATAGGATTGAGCATGGCATTGTGCCGCTTAGGTCATCGGTCTGCCGTCACATTGCGACAGCCGTCCCTCGGTCCTGTCTTTGGAATTAAGGGAGGAGGTACGGGTGGCGGTCGAGCGCAGGTCTATCCCATGGAAGATATTAATTTGCATTTTACGGGAGATGCGCATGCCGTATCGGCGAGCCATAACCTTCTCTCGGCGTTTGTGGATAACCACCTCTTTCACGGAAATCCGCTCAAGCTCGATCCGCAAGCCATCCGATGGCCACGCACGGTCGGTGTGAGTGATCGAGCGCTGCGGGCAATCGTCATAGGCTCAGGGAATGGAAGGCGGCCCGGACAGTTCGTCATTACTGAGGCATCGGAGATTATGGCGATACTGGCCTTAGCCACGGATCATGCGGACCTTCGTCAACGCCTGGGAAAAATCCTCGTGGGTCTGACAGGAAGCGGAGAGTTGGCTAGGGCTGAGGCATTCGGCTGCGCCGGATCCATGGCCGTGCTGCTGAAGGATGCGTTGTTACCAAATTTGGTGCAGACCCTGGAAGGCACGCCGGCCTTCGTCCATGCCGGACCGTTCGGCAATATCGCCCATGGAAATTGCTCTATTGTCTCGGACCGGATGGCACTGCGCTGCGCGGATTATGTGGTGACGGAAGCCGGATTCGGCAGTGACTTGGGTGCTGAGAAATTCTTCAATATCAAGTGCCGCATGTCCGGTCTTTCCCCTGATGTCGGCGTGGTTGTGGCGACGCTTCGCGCGCTCAAACTTCATGGCGGCGGGGGGATCGCCAAAGCGGGAATTCCGTTGCCTGCCGGATTGACGGGACCGAATCAGGGGGCTCTCGAGAAAGGATTTGCCAATCTGGAGCAGCACATTGCGAATGTGACATCTCATGGAGTGCCGGTGGTCGTTGCAGTAAATGCCTTCAAGGATGATTCGCCCGATGAATTGAATTGGGTCTGCGAGCGGGCAAAGCAGGCAGGGGCGGAAGCGGCCGCAGTGTCCACACACTGGGCGGACGGCGGGCGAGGGGCGGAAGAACTCGCCAGGGCTGTCGCGAAAGTTGCTGCACAAGGTTCCCAATTCAAGCATCTTTACGATGTGGCATGGCCCATCAAGAGGAAGATCGAGACGATTGCAACGACGATGTATGGGGCGGCGGGAGTCACGTTCCTGCCTCAAGCGGAACGGGATATTGAACTGGCGACCAGAATGGGATTCGAGACGCTACCCCTGTGCATGGCGAAGACTCCTCTCTCCTTGTCCCATGAGCCCTCCCTTAAAGGGCGGCCATCCGGGTTTACCGTTCCGATTCAGGAACTCCGGATCTTGGCGGGCGCAGGCTTCCTGACTGCTGTATGTTCAGGAATCCAGCTGATGCCGGGCTTGCCGAAAAGACCTGCTGGAGAGCGCATCGATGTGGATCCACGGTCGGGACAGATCGTGGGCCTTGCATAGCCGTAGGCTAGCGCTGTTTGAGGAACCGGAAAAATTCAGAGTCGGGGCTGACGAGGATGGTTGTTTTATCCTTGAGGGTTTTTCGATAGGCTTCCATGGTGCGGGTGAATTCAAAAAAATGAGGATCCTGGCGGTACGCGTCGGCATAGATCCGGAACGCCTTGGCGTCACCACCGCCTCGAAGTTCTTCTGATTCTCGATAGGCCTCCGCCAAAATGATCTCTCGATCTTTTTCAGCCTCGGACTTAATTTTTTGAGCCTCCTCGGCGCCTTCCGCTCGGTATTGCTTCGCCTGCCGTTCCCGTTCAGCCTGCATTCTCGAAAAAACGGCCTTTTCATTCTGCTCGGGCAAATCGGCTCGCTTGATGCGGACGTCCTGGATTTCGATTCCATAGGCCGAGGCTTTTTCATTGGCTCGTTGCGTGACTACGGTCATGAGTTCAGCCCGAGCCGATGAGACGATCTCTGCCAGATCATGTCGCCCCAGTTCGACGCGCAATTCCGAATAAATAATGTCGTGCAATCGTTGTAGTGCACCGCGTTGACTTTGGAATGCCTGATACACCTTGAGCGGATCGGTGATACGCCACTTGGCAAAGTTGTCGAGGAGCAAGGTCTTCTTATCTTGTGTGATGACGTCTTGCGCGTTGGAATCGTAGTCCAAGAGTCGCTTATCGAAGTAGGTGACTTCCTCGATGAAGGGCATTTTCAAGTAGAGCCCGCCCTCCGTCACAGTCCGAACCGGTTTACCTAATTGGACAACGATGGCATTTTGGATCACGTCGACGATGTAAAAAGGCGACGCGCCTAGGATAAGGAGGCCGAGAAGAATGCCGACAAACGCCAGGATGAATCCTTGCTTGCTCACGGTGTCCGCTCCTGCGTCGCACCGGACGGAGCCGGTTTTGAAAACCGGTCGAGCGGCAGATAGGGAAGGGTGCGATCTGCGCCTTTGCCGTCGAGGACAAATTTGTCGATGTGGGGGAGAACGTCTTCCAGGGTCTCGATGTAAATCCGCTTGCTGATAATGTCCTTGGCCTGGTTGTATTCCTTCAGTGTGGCCAGAAATCGATTCGCTTCACCCTGGGACCGGTTGAGTCGCGCTTGCGCATAGCCCTTGGCTTGGTTGACCAACTGCGCCGCCTCACCCTTGGCTTTGGGAGTAATATCATTGCGATAACCCTGAGCCTGATTGATCAATTTTTCTCGATCTTCCTTGGCATTGGTGACGTCTTTAAACGCGGCAGCCACCGCTTCTGGAGGATCGACGTCCTGCAGTTGGACTGCGGCGATCTGCACGCCGGTCTTATAGTCGTCGAGGATGTGTTGTAGCAGTTCCTGGGTGTCATTCTGGATTTGCGCTTTGCCGGTGGTAAGCGCTTCGTCGATCTTGCTTTTGCCGATGACTTCCCGCATCGAGGCTTCCGCCGCCTTCCCGATGGTATCGTCGATATCCGCCACATTGAAGAGGTACTCGCGGGAACTCTTGATCTTGTATTGGACGATGAATTCAATGGCCAGAATGTTCATATCGCCGGTCAGCATCAAGGCTTCCTGTGGCACCATTTGCTGGCGGCCTTGGCGATCCTTTCGAAACCCGATTTCCACCCTGTGGAGCTTCGCAACCTTCGGTTGCAGGACGCTTTCGACGATGGGAATCTTCATATGCGGGCCCGGATCAACCACTCGCACCGGGATTCCGAAGCGTTTGACGACGCCTTCCTCGTCCGGCGCCACGATAAACGCGCTTTGCCAAATGAGAAAGACGGCGAACGCGACGACTAACAGGTTGCGGAATCCGCCGGAGGGCAACAGATTGCGAAGCTGTCCTTGGGCCTGTTTGAAGGCCTGGTCCAAGTCGTCGCCTTTTTTGCTCCAGGGATCTTTAGGGTCCCAGACCATATCCCGACTCGATTCAGTAAAATGATAGAGAGCGCAACGGTGCACCTTAGCAAAGTGGGCATCCGCGAGCAACACATAAGATGGACAAGGCGGCGGCGCGGCCTTGTCCAATCAATATTTACTGATATATGATCGTGGCATGAAAAACGAAGTGCAGAAATCGCCTCGCGCAGTGGAATTGTTTCAGGCCCGAGCAGACCAGACGAGAGTGGATATTCTTAGATGAGCTCAGCGAGGGAAATGTTGTGTCTGCGAGTTGACGGAACCTCTCAAGGCCGGGCAGTCGCGGTTCTCATTTCACCTCAAGGCGATCAAGACGCGGATCGTGATTACTTTGAAGGAGGCAGCCAATGGATGCACAAGCCATTCGGAATCTCGTCAAAGACAAGTACGGAGAGGCTGCAGTGAGAGCCAAGAACGGAGGTAGTTCATGCTGTGGCGCGGCGCCGCCGCTGCCCAACGTCGATCCCATTACGTCCAATCTCTATTCGGATCAGGAGAGTGAGGGGTTGCCCGCTGATGCGGTCGCCGCATCTTTAGGGTGCGGCAATCCGACCGCCTTGGCCGAACTCCATGCCGGTGAGACAGTGCTGGATCTGGGGTCCGGCGGAGGGATCGATGTGCTGCTTTCCGCCAAGCGGGTCGGCCCAACGGGTAAGGCCTATGGATTGGACATGACGGACGCCATGTTGGCATTGGCCAGGGAGAATCAGCTCAAGGCCGGTGTGGAGAATGTGGAGTTCTTGAAGGGCGAAATCGAACAGATCCCGCTACCCAATGACTCGGTGGACGTCATTATCAGCAATTGTGTCGTCAATCTGTCAGGCGAGAAGGAGCGTGTGTTCGCGGAAGCCTTCCGCGTCTTGCGTCCCGGCGGTCGGCTGGCGCTGTCTGATATTGTGGTGAAAGGAGGAGTTCCCACGGAAATTCGGCGGAATCTCGAACTGTGGGCAGGGTGTGTGGCCGGCGCCCTTGAAGAGATGGAATACCGAGACTTGATGAGTCAAGCAGGGTTTGTCGGGATCGGAATCGAACCGACGCGCGTCTACCATGCGGACGACGTCAGGGCATTTTTGATCGGGACGGATTTGACGAGTGACCTCCTTGTGTCGCAGGTCGAAGGCAAGTTCATGAGCGCATTTATCCGAGCAAAAAAGCCAGTCGTGGCCGGTTGATCAGCAGAGCAGCGTCAACGCTCCAGGAACACAGCCGAGGAACTGACTCTATCGGTCGATCGGTCACAGAGGAGAAAAAGCGACTCTACTGCTGTCGTCAGGCTGCCGTACTATCGTTCTCCCTAGTGCTGCGTCCCTGTGGTCTATGGTACATACAGCGCCCTCAGCGCACGACGCGTTACATCTTCGGCAAATTATGGAGGTCTGTATGAATGGTCGGCGGATGAAGGGCTTCATAAGGACGTGGATACTGGCGGGCGCAGTTTTGATTGGGGTACCCTCGGGCGGCCATGCGGCGGAATGGGTCCATGAAGGCATGGCCGATCCAGGGAAGTGGACGACGGGTTTTCGTGTGGGCCCGAGCTTTATCACCCAGCAGAGTCTGTTGGATACGACCGGGCCGGCGCTCAACTTCCAAGCGCTCTATGGCATCAATCGGTGGTTCAGGCTGGGGTCTATGCTCGAATGGGAGAACCATGGCTTTGATCGCGCCAGGGGATCTCTGGATACCGTCACACTGCTCCCCCTCATGCTCGAATATCGCCCGGGGCATATCGGCGGAGTCATTCCCTATTTGTCGACGGGTATCGGCGTCAATATCAATAGCAACGATGTGAAGGACACCTTTGCCTGGAGAACGGCAGGTGGCTTGGATTATGCGTTGACGAACTGGTTCTCCGGCGCCCCCAAAGGGCTGATGCTGAATACCGAAGTCGCCTGGAAGCGTAATCATGCCGATGTCGGCGAGGCCTCCGCGATCAGCATGATCTTCGGTGTGCGATATACCTTCCAATAAGTCTTCAGGCAGGGAGAAGGTGTCACGCATCCGGTGCCGCCCGCAGCTCAGTGGGACAGCGTTCCAGGTTGGAATCGCGCCTTCCTCTGTCCGTAACCACCAGGGAAACTACCAGCTGCGTCTTCGGCTCCTATTCGTTACTCTGCTATGGAGGGAGGGAAGTCTTGCCGCGACGAACGGTCTCTATAAAATCTCCGACGCGGCTGCGCTCATCGAATCGCCGACCGGCCAGACGCATTCGTTACGCCGTCGTGGGCTTGGGGCATATCGCTCAGGTCGCGGTATTGCCGGCGTTCGCCCACGCCCGATCCAATTCTGACGTGACGGCTCTCGTGTCCGATGATCCGGTGAAGCTGCGACAAATCAGCAAGAAATATCGCATCCCCCATACCTATACGTACAAGGAATACGATCAATGTTTGCGTGATGGACGGATCGATGCCGTCTACATCGCCCTTCCCAACCATCTTCATTGCGACTACGCCGTGCGGGCGGCGCAAGCCGGCATCCATGTGTTGTGCGAAAAGCCCATGGCGGTCACCGAACAAGAATGCCGTCGCATGATCGACGCCGCCGAGAAGGCGCAGGTGAAACTCATGGTGGCCTACCGCCTCCACCTGGAAGAGGCCAACATGAATACCGTCCAGTTGGCCCGCTCCGGCAAGCTCGGCAACCTGCGATTATTCAGTTCCGTATTTACAATGCAGGTTCGAGAAGGGGACATTCGACTGCAGAAGGAGTTCGGTGGAGGCACCCTTTATGACATTGGGGTCTATTGCATCAATGCCGCCCGCTATCTCTTTCGTGACAATCCCACCGCGGTCAGCGCATTTACGGTGCAGGGTGAGAACCGTCGTTTTAAAGAAGTCGATGAAATGGCGGCGGCGCTGTTACATTTTCCAGGTGACCGCCTGGCGAGTTTTGTCTGTAGCTTCGGCGCAGCCGATGTGTCCGCATACGACCTCGTGGGAACTAGGGGTCTGGTTCGCGTGGATCCCGCCTACGAATATGTGGGCCGTCTCAAGCAACAGATCTCCCTCAATGGGAAAACGAAAATCCGTGAATTCCCTCCGCGCGATCAATTCGCCCCCGAACTCGTGTATTTCTCAAATTGTATTCTGAAAAATACAGAGCCGGAACCTTCCGGCTTGGAGGGTCTCATCGACATCCAGATCGTGCAGGCCCTGTACCGCTCGGCGGAGAAGGGCAAACCGGTCGCCCTGCAACAGGTGGAGAAACAACAGTGGCCCGCCATGAAGCAGGTGGTGCGGCGGCCGCCCGTTTCGAAACCCAAACTCGTGAAGGTGAAATCCCCATCACTCTAACTCACTCGCTCACGTCCAACGGAGATCCGCTCCCCAGGCTGAAGCCAAGTGTAAAACCTATTCGGTCTCCGGCAACCAGCTAGGTCACGGTGCCGCCACAGGATGAGCCGGACCCCGCCGTGCAGCCATAACAATGGTTTCCCGTCATGATCCGGCGCTGGTGTAATTGTGCCGGATCGAAATCTCGAATGTGCCGAGGCGTCCCTTGCGAAACCGGCAGCTCCAGCATCTGATTGAAGTCGCAATCGTACAGGGTGCCGTCCCATCCTACTGATAGGGTGTAGCGACACATGACACCTGCCGCGGCCGCAGGGTTGAAGGCAGCCGCAAGCCGTCCCATGTAACCTTCATAATTCCCGCTCTCCATCAGGAATTCCAGGAACCGGCTGATGGGCATGTTGGTGATGGTATAGAGGTGCGTGAAGCTCACTCCATGCCGGGCCGCCAGCTCCTTTCTGAACTGCGCCTCGATTCCTGCTTGTTTCGGCGGCAGAAACGCGCCGACCGGGTTGTACACCAGATTCAACGTGAGTCCGGTGCCCTCCTTACCGTAGCCTAGCCCGTTCAACTGCCGAAGAGCCTCCATCGATTTGTTGAACACTCCCTCGCCACGCTGAGCATCGGTCTGAGAGGCTTGATAGGAAGGCAGCGAGGCGATGACCTCCACGCGGTGCTGCGCCAGAAACTCGCCGAGATCGGCTTGTGAAGGGAGAAGAAGCACCGACAGGTTGCACCGATCCCGCACCTGGCGGCCTAACGATCTGGCCTCTTCCACGATCCACCGAAAGTGAGGATTGAGCTCCGGGGCGCCGCCCGTGATGTCCACCGTGGGAATATCGGTGCGAGCCAGGGCCTGGAGGCAGAGGTTCATCGTCTCTTTCGACATGACTTCGGTTCGATCCGGCCCGGCGTCCACATGACAATGCCGACAGGTTTGATTGCAGAGCTTTCCGACATTGAGTTGCAGCGTCGTGATACCGGTTGCCTCCAAAGGAAAGAGCCCCGAGTGAGCGAGCGCTGTCTCGAATGGCGGACAGGTCGTTGTCTCTGACAACAGACGCACTTGTTCCGTTGCAGAAGCGAGCGGATCCCGTCGAGCGAGCAGGCTTAGACCCATCGGATCGATCCCTTCTTCATCGCCGTATCGGCGCTCAGCAACAGCCGCCGGTCAGGCTACAGCTCACCTCGGTGCCCTCTACAGCTGTCGAAGCCCGGTTGTAGATGGTGAAGTGGGGGCGATAGACGTCCTGTGTCAGGACGCGACTGGTTTTCGAACAGATTTCGAGCGGCACGCCGCGGTAGTACTGGTGATGATCATCATCCTCCGCAGTGATGAGTGGGCCGGTGAGAATCGCATAGTCGCCCTCCCACAGACAGGGCGTTGACTCCGGAAGCACGGCGCACCAGCGCGGGTCTGTCGCGTCGAGGAAGGCAGGCGCGGGAGCGATGACGAATAACGACTGGAGCGGCGGGCTTTGCAGCAGTTGCGCCGTGCGGGCATCGATGGATTGCGGCAGGCCCCGTCGGTATTGCTGACCGAGCTCATCGGTCGCCGTGGAAAAGGGTCCTCGCAGCGTGGCATACAGAGGGACCGCATCGTCGGTGACGGGAGTGAATTTATACCCCGTGAGGGTGACCGACAGAAAATGAATGCCATCGATTGATTGCCAGGCCGCGGACTTCATGTGATGCACAGCGTGAAAGCCGGCGTCCACCATGCCGCCGATGTAGTCCTGTACCTGCAAGGCGCCGGACAGGCAGTCCCCCCACTTCGCCGAATCATGAACCAAATATTGCGGAACGACCTGATCGGCCACAATGTCCGAAATGGTAAATCGCCCACCCGGCTTTAACACGCGAAACATGTCACGGAAGACCTTCCGTTTGTCGGGCGCCAGATTGATCACACAATTGGAAATGATCAGATCGACGCTCGCATCTTCGACCGGCATGGCATCGGCCAGGCCTTTGCGGAACTCGATATTCGAGGCCGCATAGCCCAAGTTCGCGGCGACGATAGGCGCATTGCGACTGGCAATTTCCAGCATCTTGTCGGTCATGTCGATCCCGATGACCTTGCCGGTCGGACCGATCCGGCGAGCGGCTTCAAAACAATCAATGCCGCCGCCGGAGCCGATGTCCAGTACGGTTTCGCCAGGCTGAACGGTGTTCAGTCCGGCGGGAGTCCCGCAGCCATAGGAGATGGTCAGGACTTCTTCGGGGACAAAGGATTTGAGGTCCGCAAAGTCGTATCCGGTTGGACAGCACATTTGTTCGCCCGTCGCCGCTGCCCTGGCATATCGGTCGCTGACTTTCTGCGTAATGTCGTCGATGGCCATAGATTCCTCAAAGTCGGATGGAGGATGTGATCGACTTCATCTATCAAGAGAATGGGAGGAAGGTCAATAACCAGATGTGCGGCGGGTTGGCGCCGCTCCGGGTCTTCTCTCTCTGTCCAGGTCCCTTCCCATATCTTACACGTGAAGCGTCCCCTGCACCTGCGCCGTCAGCGTGTTGTGATACCGGTTCCAGAGACAGTGGAGAAGCCGCTGCTGCCGGTAATGGTCGTATCCGCGAATGTCGGATTCTTTCGGAGCCATCATATACACGTCATTCACGGATAGGGCGTAAAAGGCGGAGAGGAGAGGGTACAGTTCGGGGCGAGGTGTTAGGAGGATCGTCTCCTGTTCCGAAGGGGGACGGTCCCCCGACCTGCGACGAGACGAGGCGTTCCTGCGCATGACGCAGCACAAGCGGGAGACTTTCTGCTTGCGCAGGAGCTACACCGGATTACTGGTATTTTCAAAAGGGGGGGCGGCGGTCGCTCGCTCCGGGGCCCCGGTTCATCAACGAATTTTAGGGCGCAATACTAAGTCAGTTCGCGCTTGTAGAAAGTTGCATAGAACTCGCGATCGAGTTGGTGAGCCTGATAGGCCAGCAGGGTTCGGAACGGCCCGCTGTTGGCAGGAAAGCGGCCGTAGCGCCGATAGACATAGTCGCAATAGGCAATGGTGGTCTCGATGGCGTGATCGGAATATTGAGGGATGCCCGCCTGCACGGTGGCTCCGTCCTTCCAGGCGGTGGCTGCTCCTCCGTCGCGTAACGTGCCTTGCCCCGCACCATATTTATAGTTCACAAAGGCCAGCACGGCTTCTCTCATGTTTCGATAGTACGGCGGGCAAAAGGGCTTGAGCAGTACCACGCCGTTGCGCTCCAGCCCGATTGCGGTCGGGATCAGCTGGTTTTTCCCAAGCAGGTTCAGCAGCCACGTTTTCACCGGGCCTGCGCCGATACTGTGAGAAAACGGCACCTGCTCCATGCGAAAGTTCAGGGCCTGCATCCATCCGAAGGGGTGGGCGGCGAAGTGGGGAAAACCGCCGACTCCCAAGGCTTCGGCCATCAAGGCAAGGTTCTGCAACATTTGCCCCTGCTCGAACGAGGTGAACTCATACAGCCACGTTTCCATGAAGGTGATCGTGGCCACCCGTCCTTCAGTCGGATCGTCGTGCAATTGCCCGCCGCGACTGTGGGCGAAGCGTGCGATCCCGGCCGGCTGAAACCCACCTCGGTCATCCAGGACGAAGTACCCAAAGTCTTCGCTGAAGGCAGACAACAAAATATTGATATAGAGCGCCGTCAGCTCGTTGATCGGCAGAAAGTAGGTGGTGCCTGGTTGGTTGGCCGACCATTTGTTGAAGGGTGGCACGTAAGGCAGGGTGCGGGGGATATCCAGCCTCCGGTCAGAAATCCGCACGCGGCTCTTCTCATACAGCGCTGCAAACTCGCGGGTCCGCGCCGCCTCGACCAACGATGGGATCTCGTGGCGCGGATAGTCCTGTGGGCGCTTCAACAACCAGACCCCGGCATCATTCAGCACGAACAGGGCCACGGCGTGGACGGCATCGCCGCTGGCGACGGTCCGTCCGATGAAGTGGATCAGGATATTGCCGCCGCCCGACTCCGGAACATCGCCGTTTTGAAAGGGGAGGTCCGCCAAGCCGTACCCTGTGACGCCACAGGCGGCGAAGGCTAAGGCGGCTTCTTCTTCCAGGTTCAAGGGCTGCGGCTTCTGCGCACTCGTAAATGTCAGTGGCCCTCCGCTCAGGCGCATGCCTTTCGCAAAGCGGCGCGAGCGGCGATCAAGCAACGCCTGCACCAATGGATAGGTTGACAGGTTCTGGATAGTGGGGGAGGAAGGATGGGAAGGATTCGTCATGGCGCAACAGGTTGAAGAGTGAAAAGAGGCTCCTGTTCACGGGCTGTCAGTCGATGACCTCGGAGATCGTGCGAACGTGATACACAGACATCCGCGATCCGTCCATAGTAGGTCATGCAACGCCCCGGACTCGGCCCGCCCACGAAGGTTCACCATGCCGGCTCGAAGCTGTGTGCTGACCGTTTTGACGGACCATTCAAGTCTGGCGGCAATCTCATCGAGAGTCAATCGGCCTGACACAAAGATCGCCGGCAGAGGGCGCTGGAGTAGCGAGACCCCTGCCGGCAATCTGATGTGCTAGAAGGCGAGGGAAGCTCGTTCATCCTGATCGGACCACAATGCTTGAGTCCTGCCGGTACTGCTGAGGCTCGGCATCGAGGCCATCGGTTTCTCCACGATGTCGCCCTTCATCGGGCCGAGCGCGCCGAGCAGTTCATTCTTTTCACGCTCCGGCACTTTAAATTTGTTCAACGTAGCGACGAGGTCTCCCACCAAGGCATCGAACTCGCTGCTGCTGATGCCCATGCCGGCATGCGTGCTTTTCATGTCTCGGCCGGTGTAGGTGCAGGGTCCGCCGGAGGCTTGGCAAATCTGATCGACGAGCATGGATTTCAAGCGCGGGATATTCGCATTCGCAAACTTGCCGTTGATGCGGTTGTCCGCCGCGACCCGACCGACGAAATCGTCCACCACGGCAGTGATGGCCGTCTTGCCGCCCAGCCGGTCGTAGAGCGATTTCTCGGGAGTCGACATGGTGCTGCCGGATGAGCCCATGCTGGTACAGGCTGACAGGGTCAGCGCGAAGCAGAGAATCATGACGAAAGATCCCATTCGTTGAGACATGATGTGACCTCCTGGTGATAAGTAAGTGGGGATGGCCGGTTATCCTTCATCTCAGTCGGCCTTCTATCTGTTGTTACGGATGGAGGAGTCCGACTGGATTGCTGGTCGCAAAAAAAAGTGCTGTGGAACATGTCGCTGTAGCAGGTCGTGAACATTCGTCATGCTTGGGGAGAATCATGTCGTTGATTCTCTCGCTGTTCCTGGCTCATCGCTGTTCTCTCGCCAGCGACCGCTGCCTCAACCAACCATAGATCGCGACGTTCACGCCGATCACGATCATCCCCAGGATCAGTTGACTATCGCGGGTGATGTCAGCCGGGTAGAGCAGGGGCAGAATATAGTGCTCGATGAAGTCCGCGTCGTACGTCGCTGCGCCGGCCATGGCCCGCAACGCATTTTCGAGCGGGGTGAGCGGACAGATCCAACCGGTGAATTCGACGACGGTGCCCCAGACCACCGCCGGCAGGTGTAGCCAGGCCAGGCGCGGCCATTTCAGCACCAGCAGACCACCAGCTACCACGAACAGCACGAAGGCCAGGTGGAGCAGCAGCACGAGGTCGGCGCCGAGTCGGTACCACATGGCTGTCAGTCTGTAGAGTGGCGGGCGTGATTGCAATGTAAGAGGCAAGGATCAGAACAGGCGGGGCGGGGCTTCTTGGTCCGCGGGGGCGGGATAGAATAGACGACCCTCGCGCTGAACAGCAAAGGCCGTGAGGCGATGCGCCTGAACCTTCCCTGGTCCCATGATGTGCAGCACCTCCCACCCCTTGGTCAGCAGCCTATCGGCAATGAGTGACCGATGGCAGCGCCAGGGAAGGGCTTCGGCGCACATGATGACCGTCCGCAGGGTTGCGCTTTGCGCGACAAGCTCTTCAAGAGCTTCTTCAAATTCTTCCGTCTGCATATAATCCGCATACCCTCGAAAGCTGGCATTCTTCCATCCCTTATTAGGCGAATCCGATCGAGCCGTTCGCCGCCCTCCCAAATTCGGCATGTGTCGATAAACCAGGCCCGCTTCGGTGAGGCTGCGGGCCAGTGCGTCGGAGTGAAAGTGTGGATAGCGGCGCGAGCCAGGGTAACGCCGCACATCGACCAGCTGCCTGATCCCATGCGCGGTCAACAATGAGAGAAACTCTTCACTCGGACGAGTCGAGTGGCCGATGGTCCAAACCATTGACGGAGTGGTGAGTGGCTGCAGGTTCATGCGGGCCCTATGAAAGGTACGACGCCGGTGCGGGCCATGACGGAAAGATCTGCGTAGGTGAAACCGTCCTCCTGCGGTCCGGAGAATGGGAGCGGAAGTTGGGCGCTGGGCGGAATCGCGGCCTCGCGAGCCCAGGTCGTCAGGTCCCTTGGATCCTCAAGAATATCCAACGGCACTTCGTAATATCGCGCAAGCGCATGCCGCGCCCTGGGCCGGAAGGGTTGCATGCCGCGTGAACGATAGAGCGGTCGCGTGAGATCATGGGTTTTAAAAAAGAGCCGGCCTTTATGGATGATGGCGAAAAATCTCCCTCGATGATAGAGACCGTAACCGCCGAACATGGCTTTGCCGGTGAGATCCGGTAAGGCGCTGAGCTGGTCCCACACAAAGTCCTTGAAACTGTCGCTGCGCGTGCGCCGAGCCCGCACCATCGGATACTCCTGCCGTACCAACTGATCGAGCAAACAAACCGGCCTCTCCCTGCTCGGCCGTCGCAAATCAACGGCCGACCGCGGACTAGGAGCCTGTCCGAGTCATCCTTCGTTGCGAGGCGAAGGAGCTGCTGGTAGATGCGAGGCCGCAGGCTCGAACAAACCGGAACCGT
>JAJONL010000094.1 GCA_021323395.1 Nitrospira sp. | reverse complement strand
GGGCTCCGGGTGGGGCAAGCAGGGTTTGGAGGCGCCGGGCGGGTTCGAACCGCCGCATCGCAGTTTTGCAGACTGCTCCCTTAGCCACTTGGGTACGGCGCCACGGATCGGATTATAGAAGGGGGAGCTTCAGGAACTCAACCGCGAAGCGAGGGGTATGGAGGAATAGTCGAATCACCACTTAACATGGGCACGATATCCAGGCTATCGCTTAGTCGGGAGCACGGGAATGTCACGAACTATGGTCGACTGTTCATCCGCCGCATGACCGATCAGCTCCCAACCGGGCTCCACATGCCCATTCTGGGAGGCCTCGCCTGCGTGGACTGTGCTTCCGTCGGCTTCGGCTTCTTTTTCTTTGGCCAACAGTTCGACCTCCTGAATCAATGTGTCCATGAGCTCTTCAATGGGCACCTTGCGCATCAGTTTGCCCTTCTTGAAGAGAATGCCCTTGCCTTCTCCACCGGCAATGCCGATATCCGCTTCCTTGCCTTCTCCGATGCCGTTCACGACACAGCCGAGCACAGACACGTTGAGCGGGGTCTTGATATGGCCCAGTTTCTTCTCGAGCTCATTCGCCATGCGCACGACATCGATCTCGACCCGGCCGCAGGTCGGGCAGGCAATGACGTTGATGCCACGATGGCGTAACTCCAGCGACTTGAGGATCTCAAAGCCGACCTTGACCTCTTCCACCGGATCAGCCGCCAGCGAGACGCGTAGCGTATCGCCAATACCCTGCGACAACAACCACCCGAGGCCGATGGCGGATTTCACGGCTCCGGTCATGGCCGTCCCGGCTTCCGTAATCCCAATATGCAGGGGATGGTTCGATTGCGTGGAGAACAAGTAATACGCATCGATGGCATGGTGCACATCCGAAGCCTTGAGCGACACCTTCATATTGGTGAAGCCTTCGTCTTCCAACGCATGCACGGCATTCAAGGCTGATTCGGAGAGGGCTTCCGGTGACGGCCATCCGTATTTATCCAGGAGTGGGCGCTCCAAAGAACCTCCATTGACGCCCACCCGCAGAGGAATTCCTCGTTCATTGACGGCCTTGAGAACCTCCTGCACTTTCCACCAGGCGCCGATATTGCCGGGGTTGATACGGACACAATCGACGACCTCGGCAGCTTTGAGCGCGAGACGATGGTCGAAGTGAATATCGGCGATCAGCGGCACCGTCATCGCCGCCTTGATTTGCGGCAGCACCGCCGCCGCTTCTTCATCCGGCACGGCGACGCGAATGATCTCACAACCGGCTTCTTCCAACTGGCGAATCTGAGCCACGGTAGCTTTCACATCGCGTGTATCGGTCGAACACATCGACTGGACCGAGATCGGCGCGTCGCCGCCGATCTTGACCGATCCCACCTGAATCTGTCGCGTCTTTTTTCTGGTGATGTGCATGAGTTTCTCAGTGTGTCGTTCTGCTGTTTCTCCGGTTGCGGGCTAGCTGCCCTGCTCATCTCCATGCGGCAGGCTTCCCACCAACGAGGCTAATCGCGCGGCGTCATCCGTGGCCACCGCGGCTCCGAACAACGCCTTTACGCCGTTGTAAATGCCGTCGGCCGTCAAGCCATAACGTTCACGCAATAAATCCTGCGGCCCCTGCTCGATGTACCAATCCGGAAGACCCAGGAGCTTCGTTCGCAAATGGGTGATCCCCGCTTCCGACAAGGATTCCAGAACGGCGGAACCGAACCCTCCCATCTTGGAGCCTTCTTCGACGGTCACCAGGCAGCGCACATTTTTTGCCGTGTTCACGATCAGTTCACTGTCCAAGGGCTTTACGAAACGCGCGTTGATCACCGCAGCCGAAATTCCTTCTTGCGCCAAGCGCTCCGCGGCCTTGACGGCGGGCCACACGGTGACACCGATCGCCACAATGGCGACGTCCGTACCTTCTCGCAACAATTCGCCCTTGCCGATCGGCAAGGCGGTAGGCTCAGGATCCATCGTGACACCGAGACTCACGCCGCGGGCATACCGCACCGAGGCCGGGCCATTATAACTCACACAGGTCTTTATCATGTGCTGTAATTCATTTTCATCCTTGGGCGCCGTGATCACCATATTCGGCACATGCCGCAAGAACGCGAAATCGAACGCGCCATGGTGAGTCGTTCCATCTTCCGCGACCAGACCGCCCCGGTCGATGCAAAACGTCACCGGCAAGTTTTGCGTGGCGACGTCGTGTACGACCTGGTCATAGGCACGCTGAAGAAAGGTGGAATAGAGGGCGACCACGGGCTTCATACCCTGCGCCGCCATTCCGGCGGCAAAGGTCACCGCATGCTGCTCTGCAATGCCCACGTCATAAATGCGATCGGGGAAGACCTTTTCAAAGGCATTGAGCCCCGTGCCTTCGCACATGGCCGCCGTAATGGCCACAATCCGTTTGTCGTGGTGGGCGACCTTGATCAGCGCATCGACCGCCATGCTGGTATAGCTGGGCCTGGACGCTTTCTTCGCTGGTATGCCCGTTTCGCGCACAAATGCAGGGCAGGCATGGAACCAGACTGGATTCTCCATCGCCGGCTGGTATCCCAACCCCTTCTTGGTAATGACATGGAGCAGGACCGGGCCTTTCATCTTCAGCACATTCTCCAACGTGGGGAGAAGATGCTCGAAGTTATGTCCGTCAATCGGCCCGGCATACTGGAACCCTAACTCTTCGAACAACAGACCGGGAAGAATCGCTCCCTTGGCCAGCTCCTCGGCCCGTCGCGCAATCTTCTGCACCTCTAGACCGATGTGCGGAATCTTCCGCAACAGCAGGCCGGTTTCTTCCCGCATCCGCGCGTAGAACTCGCCGGTGAACGTCCGGTTCAAATAGGCGGAAATCGCCCCTACGTTCTTGGAGATAGACATCTGGTTGTCGTTCAAGACGACGATGAAATCCCGGTTGGTCCCTCCAGCATGGTGCAATCCCTCCAGGGTCATGCCCGCCGTCATGGCGCCATCACCGACCACACAAACGACTTTGTGCTTCTCATTCCGCTGATCGCGGGCCTCCACCATCCCGAAGGCGGCGGACACGCCGGTGCCGGCATGTCCGGCATTGAACGTATCGTACACGCTTTCTTCGCGCTTGCAGAACCCGCTCAGTCCTCCGTACTGCCGGAGCGTGTGGAATTGTTCCCGGCGTCCGGTCAGTAGTTTGTGAGCGTAGGCTTGATTACTCGTATCCCAGACGATCTTATCTTTTGGCGTCTCGAGGAGATACTGCAACGCCACGGTCAACTCCACCACGCCGAGGTTTGAGGCTAAGTGCCCCCCGACGTTGGATACCACCGCGAGGATCTGCTCACGGATCTCCTGGCATAGCTCCGGAAACTGTTCGGGGGAAAGACGTTTCAAATCAGCGGGACTGTGGATGTTTTTCAACAGAGACATTGCACAATCTCCTTGTCAAGACATGACAACTGGGCACAGGAATAGAGTGATCATTCAGTGGGAAATATTCGTTGTGAGAAGATGGCGGCGAAGCAGCAAAACTTCGTATACGTGGCGTCATCCTCACATATGCCGTACCCCATGTCAAGGTTTCCCTTCTGCTTACGATACCAGGATGAACATCGCATCCTCAACCGCCGATACCTTTCCGACCCCGACTGTGCCAATTCTGCTACGATCGAAACCGATAGGTCAGCAGGGTTGAGATCGTAAAATCTGCCGCGCTGCCTGTGATGAAGTCCAAATTTTCCACCCCGTAGAGCTGCCACAACAGACCCGGCAGAATGCGGTAACTCACCCCGAGCACCGACTCCGTCACTCCTTTGTCCAGGACTCTGGTCCCCGTTCCGTGGAATGGCGGCGAGTAATAATCGAACTGGGCCGTGATAGAAAAGTTCTCGGTCCAAAGATACTCAATCGCCGCCAGTCCGCTCACGACCGGTTGGAGCCCAAGCCCCGCAATCCGGCCGGTCGGAAAGACCCCGTTCACATTCACATAGACAATCCAATGGTCCGTCAGGGTTTTCTCCAGCGCCAGACCGACGCCGGCATCCGGATGACCGCTCCCGAATACCTCTGCCGTGTCTCCTGTAGGGGCTTTCACGGCGACGCGAAGGGACATCGCGGGAAGGACAGAGGTTTCTTTCAGCAGTTGATACTTTCCGAAAAAGGACAGGTCTCCCAGACCGGTGGCTCCTTCCGATCCTTTAAACAGGGTTCGCTCGCCATTGGAAATGTTGAACGCGTAGCTGGTGTTGCCGAGGGCTTTGCGCGGCGGTGACAACCCCGTCGTTGCGTTTTCCACTCCCTTGATCGGACCCTCCATAAATCCGCCGTAGCGGTGCAGCGCGGGAATTTCCATCCCGATCTCCAACCGGTCCGTCAGGCCATATCGGAGAAAGAGACCGACGCGAACGGTCTCAAACTTCATCGTGACCTCCGCCTGCGCTTCGCTGTTCCTGGCGATGCTGGCCGTGTTGGCCGCCTCAAGCCGCAGGTCGAAATCCCCCTGGCGCAGCACGGTCGCCCGGTCTCCCGGCATGCCGAGGACGAGCTGGTCCAGCGCTTGAAAATTTCTGACTGGAAAAGGGCCGAACCCCTCCGCCCCGAGTGACAGCGGTATCCCACATAGAACGACAAGGCTACAGAACGATAAGAGTATCTGCCGCATGAGAATACCGGCCGTTACCCACAGGCGCCTAGCAGGATGCGGAAAAAGTCCGCCAGCGTCGTTCTCGCATCGCGCCGAGGCTCACCGTACGGCACGAGTACGATTCGCCTCTTGGCTCGCTGCGGCCTTCTAATAAGGAAAATCCAAACCCGCGAAAATTGCGCCGCCCTCGCGGCTATAGCCGTAGTCGATGCGGCCGACCACGTTGGGCCGCACAATCGCCCGAAACCCGAGCCCCGGCGTCATGCGATAATCTTGAAAACTGACATCCTTGAACGAGTTGAACACCTGCCCCGTATCCAGAAACGGGGCCAATTCAAAATCTGCCGTCACTCCCGCGAGTTTCGTTCGCAAGACGTGAATGCGCTCTTCAATGCTGAAGGCGATCAGGTGCTTGTCGATATAGCGATCCATACCGAACCCGCGCAGGTTGTTCTGGCCTCCCAGCGAAGACTGCTCGAAAAACGGAACCTGGGAACCGATCGTCGCCTGCAAATCAGCACGCACGATAAGAATGGCCCGCTTCGATTCACTCGGAAATAGTTTCTTGATCTCGAGTTCGTATCGCGAATAGACCGGATGGTCGCCGTTCTTGATATTTTGATTCAGCTCGGCATAGGCCATCACGGCTACGCCGTCGGTAGGCGTGACCAGGCTGTCGCGCGTATCGTAGTAAAACGATGCGCGGTGCCCCACGATAATCGATTCGCCTTGCATGCCGTCGACGGTGGGAAACTGCTCGACCGAGAACGGAAGATCCGTGGCGCCCCGCTGGAGTTGCATCTGTCGAACGCGTTGCCCGACCGAAATCTGCGTGACCTCATTGGCGTAGAGACCGAGCCGCCAGTAGGCCCGCGCCTCCCTGGCCGTATAGTTCGACTCGTCGGCCTGTACCGTCGATTGGCCTAGTCCAAAGAAACGCGAGGTTGCATTCTTGAAGAACGTCCCGCCGAAATTGAGCGAGTATTGCCCGTTTCCAAAGGCAGGATCCACATAATCGAACAGCACCTTGCGCTCGATCCGCTCGGTCAACGAGGCGATGAACCGCATTTGCCGGCCACCCGGGTCATACTTGAACAGATTAAATACCGCGCGACTGCCCACGATGGAATTCTGAATGAGCATCGGCGCCATGAGATATTTCAATTCGCCGTCTGGATCTGAAATCAGGATCGGCGCAATCAAGCCGGCATCGTTGCCGTCGTTTTTGCTGGTCGAGACGGAGGGAACCGGAAAGATCTGGGTGTCTGCGTGGGCCGGAGCGGGGAAGGTCGCAAAAAACAGTCCGGCAAGCGCCAGCATAATACGAATCGACAACAAGTAATCACACTGCATGGCGCTCGCCGGGGTCGATCTCCCCCGGCTAGGGGGCTTTGATCTTGTCGGATTTCTTACGAAGTTGATCGACGAGGCCGGGATAGGAGGAGGTGTGGAGGATCTTCGTGAACTGCCCGCGATAATTGTTCACCAGGCTGACGCCATCGACCACGACATCGTAGACCCGCCAATCGTTGTCCTTATGGAGGAGGCGATAATCCATGGGAATTTCGGTCTTGCCCGAGAGGACCTTGGTGCGCACCTCCGCATATTCTTTTTCAGTCCGCTCGTTGAGGTATTGGACGCCCTCGCCCGAATAGGTCTCCACCTTATCCGCATAGGTATTGGTCAGCAGCGTGCGAAAGAGATCGACGAACTCTTGTTTGTCCTTCTCGGACAATTGATTCCACTGCGTGCCCAGGGACCGCCGAGACATTTCCGGATAGTCAAATCGCGCCGCCACCACTTTCTCCAGTCGCTGGCGACGATCTTCGTGCCTGGCCGGCTCCTTCATTTCTTTGTCATTCAATATCTTCAGCACCTCATCGATCGTGCCTTTCAACAAATCGGTCGCCGCCCCTCCGACAGCGGACGACAGTCCTCCCAGGAACAACTGACTTATGAGCGCCGCCCCGATCATCGTCCATCGCAGTCCATTCATGCCTACACCTCTCCTGAGAGTGGTGATCATATATCGCCACCGGTCTCGTTCGTGATAACCCATCGCTCGACGCTGCTCCCGCCCCGCTAGTTGACCTTTCCGTGTACATACTGGCTGACCAGTTCTTCCAGATCAAGTCCGGATTCAGTGTCCCGAATCTTATCTCCGGGTTTCAGCGGATCACCCCCTCCGCCGACGGACAGGGCCAGGTATTTATCCCCGATGATCCCGCGGGTCTTGATCGAAGCAATCGTATCCGAATAGAGCTTCACGCCGTCCTGAATCGCCAAGGCCACCACAGCTCGGTCGCTGTTCAGCGCGATCTGCTTGACGCGTCCCACTTCCACCCCGGCTATTTCTACGGATGCGCCAGGCTTCAGGCCGGACGCCGAGGTAAACTCCGCTTCCACGGGATAATTATTCCCCCCGATGACTTCCAGCTTGCCTAATTTAATGGACAGATAGCCCAGGCAGGCCACCCCGACCAGCACGAAGACGCCCACCATCAGCTCCAGCTTTGCACGTTCCATGTGGTCTCCTATCAGAGGGATGCGGCCGGCTGCCCCTGCCCCATGAAGGGGCCCCCGACAAAAATAAACTCCCGGATCTCTTCATCCGTCGTCTTCACAAACTCGCTCGAAGGAGCCATTTCTGCGATTCGCCCCTTCTTGAGCATGGCCACCCAATCTGAAATGCCAAAAATCTCCGGGATCTCGTGACTCACCATGACCGCGGTGAACTTGAACTGCCGCTGCATCGCCACGATGAGGTCGTGAATAGATTTCGCCATCAACGGATCCAGCCCGGTCGTGGGCTCATCGAAGAGGATGATTTCCGGCTCCATGACCAATGCGCGAGCCACCCCGGCCCGCTTGCGCATTCCCCCGCTGAGTTCCGCAGGAAATTTGTGCCCCATATCGGCCAATCCCACCTGCGCCAACTTCTCATTCACTCGCCGACTGACGCTGTCGCCACTCAGCCGAAGTTTCTCCCGCAGGGGAAACGCCACATTGTCGAACACCGTCATCGAATCAAACAGCGCCGCGCTCTGAAACAGCATGGCGAACTTCTTGCGGACCTCGTTGAGCGCCCTTCCCTTGAGATGGGCGATGTCGGTCCCGTCGATCAAAATTTCGCCCCGATCAGGCTGCATGAGGCCGATCATGTGCTTCAGCAGCACGCTCTTCCCCGAGCCGCTTCCCCCGATGATCGTCGTGAGTTTCCCTTCAGGGATCGTCAGGTTCACGCCTCGCAACACGGGCTGTCCACCCAATGTCTTCTCCACCCCGACCAGTTTAATCATGCGTTCTCCGTAAGGCGTAAGGAGATATGCGTCAGGGGTGCCTCGACATTCATGCTTCTCCCCCTTACCCCTTACGCTTCACAATCATTAGAGAAGCACCGACGTCAGGAAGTAATCCCATACAAGGATCAACACGGCCGACAGCACGACCGCTTCCGTCGTCGCAGTTCCCAATCCTTCCGCGCTGTGTTTTGTATGAAAGCCTTTGTAGCAGCAGACCCAGCTGATCAGGAGCCCGAAGCTGATGGATTTCAGAATGCCGCCATACACATCCTTCCATTCCACGGCCGACTCGATCGAACTCCAGTAGGCGCCTTCATTGCCGTTCAGCAGCTGCACCCCGACCACATAGCCGCCGTAAATCCCCACCACATCGAAAAGAGCGACCAGCAGAGGCACGGCGATCACGCCGGCCACCAGCTTCGGTCCGATCAGATATTGCAACGGATTGATCGCCATCGTGTCCAGGGCATCGATCTGTTCCGTGATCCGCATGATGCCGATTTCCGCCGTCATGGCAGACCCCGCTCGGGCCGTCACCATGAGCGCGGCCAAGACCGGACCTAACTCCCGAATGATGCTGAGCGCCACCGCGGAGCCCAGCACGGCTTCCGAGCCGAACTTGCGCAGCGTGTAGTAACCTTGAAGCGCCAGGACCATACCCGTAAACACGGCAGTCAGCACGACGACGAAGGTCGACTTGTAGCCGATGAAATTCAATTGTTTGATGATTTGATAGAACCGGAACGGCGGACGGGTCAACCAGGCAAAAGACGAGATCAGGAACAACATCATCCGCCCCATTTGCTCCGTGAGGTCGAGTGTGTGTCGTCCAATGCGGGCTATGCCGTCCAAACCATCCTCCTCTTCATCCGCCCCGATGGAACGGAACAGTCTTTTTCGGTCGTTGTCAGACCATCGCTCCGACGTCCGCCTGATCGGTCAAGGCTCGAAACACCGCCGTGAGCTGTGCACCGGCTATGCGGCTTTGTCCGCGCAGTCGATTGAATCCCAGCAGGGCCGTCGGATGAGCCAGGCAGGAGACCACCCCCTTCGCCCATCCAGATGGCCTGAGAAACAGATTGAAGTCAAGGGGAAGATCTTCGTCCACGAGGTCCGACACGGTGCGAATGATCCCGAAGGGAATCTTCCGCTCTGCCGCCACCATGCCCAGCGCCGCACTCTCCATGTCGAGCCCGACGGCCCTGGCACGAGCAGCCATATCGCGCTTTTCTTCCGCCCGGTAAAGCACGTGGGGCACCGACACGAACGGGCCGACCTGTACCGGTACAAGCTGGTGCTGCATGTCCTGCTGCGCTCGCTCCACCATCGAGGGGTCGCACTGGCGGGTCTCCTCCGGCTCGCGCTCCGCGGTTACCTGAGTTCCGATCAAGACATCACCGATGCTCGCCGCTCGTAATGCGCAAGCGAAGCCCGTGGACCATACCGCGGCGAACGGTTGCTCCGCGATCACCCTCCGCGCGGTGGCTGCTGCCCGCTCCGGACCGACGCCGGTGGGAATGATCCACCAGTCGAGGTGCGGTCGTCTCGCGAAGAGGCAACGGACCGTGCCTAGCACCCGCATCTCTGATACAGGAAAGGCTCGGCGAACGGCTTGCACCTCCCACCGAGTGGCTGCGAACAGTCCGATCGCGCTCACGGATGTTCCCGGCGGCAGATGGTGGGAAAAGTTGGCACGGGTTGGCCCGCAGCGTCAGCGCGGAGACCGGAACTGTCCTGATCGATAGGCTTGCTCGCGCAATTCATCTGCCCTCGTCGTTCCACGAGTCTTGAGATTGCGGTACATGGCCAGAGCCCAGAGGGGGAAATATTGACAGTACCAATGGTAGCGAAGATAGAACACACGGGGAAATCCCGTCCCGGTATGGCGTATCTCTTCCCATGACCCATCCTTCCGCTGATTTCTGATGAGGTAATGGATACCACGCGCCAGACTGAACGAATCCGTCACGCCGCCTGCCATGAGGGCGAGGAGAGCCCAGGCCGTTTGGGAGGGAGTGCTTTCGCCGCGTCCGGTCTGCGAAACATCACCGTACGATAGGCAGGACTCGCCCCATCCGCCATCGGGGTTCTGTTTTGATTCGACCCAGCCGACGGCCCGGCGAATGTAGGGAGAGGAGACATCTTCTCCAATGGCCCGCAGCCCTGAAAGCACCGACCAGGTGCCGTAGATATAATTGACGCCCCATCGCCCATACCAGCTGCCATCCTGCTCCTGGTCTTGCTTTAGGAAGGTGAGCGCCGAAGCGACCGAGGGATGGGTCCAGTCATAACCCAGCGTCGCAAGCATTTCCAGGCAGCGCCCGGCCAGGTCAGCCGTACTGGGATCTAAGAGCGCTCGATGATCGGCAAAGGGAATGTAGTTGAACACGATCTTGTTGTTGTCGACATCGTAGGCGCCCCATCCTCCGTCGGAACCCTGCATGGAGACCACCCATCGGCAGCCACGAGCCATCGCCGCGCGCTGCTGCGCTTCGTCGTGGAGTCGGACCTTTGCCAGGGCCATGAGCACGACCGCGGAATCGTCCACGTCCGGATACTGTTCATTTTCGAATTGGAAATACCATCCGCCGGGCTCCGCGCCGGGCGAAGAAATAATCCAATCCGCCACGGTGTTCGTTTGTTTGGAGAGCAACCAGGTGGCCGCCTTTTGCAGAGCCGGATGGTCCTGCGGCATGCCGGCTTCCGACAACGCATTGATGAGCAAGGCGGTGTCCCAGATGGGAGAATGGCAAGGCTGTAAATGCATCGCATCCACGCACTGGCCATCGATATACACCGTGTCGTGCACCTCAAGCTCTTCGATCTCCTGCAACGCCTTCACGACGAGGGGATCGTCGTTCTGATGCCCCAGGCAATGCAGCGCCATCACAGAATTCGCCATGGCAGGATATATCGCGCCGAGGCCGCCGTTTCCTTTCATGTGATCGAGCATCCACGTCGCGGCGCACCTGAGCGCCTTCTCGCGCACCCACTCAACCGGCGAGCGATCATAAATCTTGAGAAGACCGTCCAGATTGATGAAAAAATTCCGCGCCGTACACCAGGTCCGGTCCTTCTTGAAGGGAGGCACGTTTCCATAATCGATCTGGGCGGGGGCTTCCGTATAGAGTTCGTCGATCCCCTGCTCGCTCGGAATCCGGCATAACGGCCGCTTCGCGAAAATAATCAGGAGAGGAATCAGCACCGCCCGCGACCAATACGAAATCGCGTAGATGCTGAAATAGAATCGTTTCGGCAGCAGCATGATTTCCGGAGGCATGCTGGGAATTCCACGCCAATCGTATTGACCGAACAGCGCCAAGGCAATCTTGGTGAAGACATTGGCCGCGACCACACCGCCCTTCGCCAGAATGCAGGTTCGGGCAGTCACCATGCAGGGCTCGTCCGCCGATGTTCCGGACAGTTTTAATGCGAAGTAGGCTTTCACGGAGGCGCTGATCTCGGCAGGCCCCCCATGATAAATAGGCCATCCGCCTCCAGGAAGTTGCGCGGATTTCAAATAACGGACCGCTTTCCGTTCGCGCTCAGGATCGACGCAGCCCATGAACCGGCGCAGCATGAGATATTCGGATGTCAGGGTCGTATCGGCTTCCAATTCGGCGACCCAATAGCCCTCGGAGGGATCTTGCCGCGCAAGAAACCACACCTGGCTTTTTTTGAGCGCCTCCTCCAGCGCTTCAAGCTGGCCGGTCGAATGGGACGGCGCCCGCTTGGTCACACTGTCGCCGGAGACAGGAGCGATGGCTTTATTAGAGACAAGCCGCAGCACGGGCGCGGAAGCAAACTCCCCGGCCGCCCTGATTCGACTGGGCACCGTGACCAACAGGCTGTCGGACAGACGATTGAATAGGTTCTTCAATAGTCGCATAACCTGATGCCGTGAATCTGAAAAAGACGGCGGGATGGATAGTCGAGATGGTTCCATCAATCAGATGGTAGCCACATGAAACTGCGCTATTATACTCATAATCATTAGCAGAACTGTATAACAAACTCATCGGGGCCAGTCAAGAAGGAGGCTAGGCCGGCTGCAGATCACCGAGCTTGACGGAGATCAACGTGGACACGCCGGGCTCTTCCATCGTCACTCCGAATAATGAATCCGCCATCGCCATCGTTCGTTTGTTGTGCGTGATGACCAGGAATTGCGCCGTCACCGAAAGACCGCGCAAGACGGCCGTGAATCGCCCGATATTTTCTTCGTCGAGCGGCGCATCGATTTCGTCCAAAATACAGAAGGGGGTCGGACGGATCAGAAAGCTCGCGATCAAGAGGGCCATCGCGGTGAGTGTCTTTTCTCCCCCGGACAGCATGGTAATACTTTTCAGCCGCTTTCCAGGCGGCTGCGCGACGATCTCCACACCGGGCTCACGCGCCCCGTTGTCTTCCGCGCCTTCTTCCGGCGGCTCCTCCACCAATTGCAACTCGGCGCGCCCACCGGGGAAAAATTGCGCGAACACCTCCCGAAACTTCTGCTGCAGTTCGTTGAAGGTCTCGACGAACATGTCTTTGGTCGTGCGGTTGATGCGGTGAATGATTTCCTTGAGCGAAGCGATGGAGGTGGACAGATCCTGCTCCTGTGTCGTCAAAAACTGATACCGTTCCTCCAGGTCACGATGCTCATCGATCGCCGCCAGATTGATTGCCCCCATCCGATCCAGCCGTTCTCTGATTTTCTGAATCTGCTCCCGCAGCTGCGGCGTCTCAAGAGTCGACGCGGAAACAGGTGGTGCCTCTCCATCCGGCACCGGCTGCCCATCCGCCGGCGGCGCAAGCAGCGAGCCCGGATCGATTTGATAGGTACCGGCAAGCGTGCTTTCGATCGTCGAGAGATGCGCCTTCACCTCGGCCTTCCGCACTTCGGCCGTCATCCGTCGATCATGCAAGGCAGACAGGTTCTGCCGCAGGGCGGTCAGAGATTCTTCGACCACATGCAAGGCGGTCATTTCCTGCGCCTGGACTTCCTGCGCCGCCACCAGCGCCGCCTTGATCCCGTCAACCTCGGCTCCCAGTTCCCGGCATAATGCTTCTTGCCTGGTCTGTTCTTCCCGGCTGTTCTCGATGGCCTGGACCAACCCGGCGACCTGCTCTTCTAAATCGACCACTCGTTGCTGTGCCGCGTCGAGCCGTTGCGTGAATCGGGCGATGTCATTGGCGCCGTGGTCGCGCCGCCCGCGGGTGCTTTCCAGCGACATCCGGACTTCCGTCAATCGTTGCTGTACCGCCAAACCTTGGCTTTCGGTCGCACTCACCCGCTCCCGTATCTTAACTAAACCGGTTTCCTGTCCGGACTTCTCAGACATCCATTGGCCAAGTTGCGCTTGGCTGGAAAGGATCTCTTCTTGAAGGCGGGCCTGGTCGGCAATACTGCGCTGCAACTCTTCTCCTAAAACCTCCATCCGTCGATGCAATTCCCCGCGCTGGCGTTCTGCGCCCGCATCGTCTTTCTGCAGCGACAACTCCAACATCTCCGCCTCGCGGATGGACCTCGTAACGAGTTGTTCCTCTTCGCGGGCGACCACCAAATGTGCGGACGCTTCCTCTCGGATGGCCCTCGTCTGCTCAAGTGCCTGGGCGGCTTCCGTCCCTCGCGCCTCCAATTCCAATACTTCACGCCGACGCTGGAGCAGGCCGCCTCCACCGCTGCCGCCCCCCCCGGTAATGACCCCGGCGGCATCCAAGGTTTCACCGGACAGGGTCACGCAGGTCGGACCAGCCGGAGCCGACCACTGGTGCTGCTCCCAGAGCTGCAGAGCCACGGCCAGCGATTCCACAATCACGATGCCGTCGAATAGATATCCTAGTGTGGGCGCGGATTCTCCCTCTGCATGGATCAGGTCAACCGCGCGGCCAACTACCCCTGGCTGACCACTTATGGACTGCCACCAGGCAGTCGAGGCATCGGCCGACCCGTCGGAACGCCATCGCAACTGCTGGGGGATGAACGCCCCGCGGCCTAATTCATTTCCTTTCAAGAACTCCACCGCACGACAAGCCGCCATCGGCT
>JAJONL010000221.1 GCA_021323395.1 Nitrospira sp. | reverse complement strand
TCAGGGGTACGTTGAGGATCTGAGCGATGCGAGAACAAAGCTGGCGGACATTTTCACCGTCCTGCCAGTTTATCCGAACCGGCCCGTGATGTAGTCTTCGGTCCGCTTATCGCGAGGCGTGGTGAAAATGGTTTTCGTGTCGCCTAACTCTATCAGTTCTCCCATCAAGAAAAACCCGCACTGGTTGGATACCCGCGCCGCCTGCTGCATGTTATGGGTGACGATGACGACGGTATACGTATCCTTCAGGGTAAAAATACACTTCCGGTTGTACCGCCAGCGCACGCGCAATGCAGAGACGCTGTTGTTGTCCGCCCGACAAACCCAATGCGCTCTGCGTGAGCCGGTCTTTCACCTCCTCCCACAGTCCCGCGCCCTCCAAACTTTGTTGCACCAGCTCGTCGAGTCGTCGCTTGTCCTTTGTTCCATGCAGCCGGGGGCCATAGGCGACATTGTCATAGATGGATTTGGGAAAGGGGTTGGATTTCTGAAACACCATGCCTACCCGTTTTCTGAGGTTAGTGACATCGATGTCCAAATCGTAAATATCCACCCCGTCGAGTTCCACCCGCCCCACGGCCCGAGCGCCCTCCACTAGATCATTCATGCGATTGAGGCAACGCAGTAAGGTCGACTTTCCGCAGCCGGATGGCCCGATGAATGAGGTGACCGAATGCGACCGCACCGTGAGGATCACATGAAAGAGTGCTTGGCGCTCCCCATAATAAAAATCCAGGTTACGAACTTGTATCTTCGCGTCCACCGATGGAGCCGACTGCGACTGGTCGCGGGTCGTCCTGGTCTGTGAAAACCCCGGAACGACCGGACGCGACGTAACGGTATGTGAAGTGGACGATAGACTCGTAGAAGGGACATTCATGCGAACTCCTCTTAATGATTACACTGCGGACATCGCAAAGCGTTTGCGAAGGCGGTTTCGCATCATCACGGCCGTCCAATTCAGCAGGACGACCACGAGGATCAAAATCAACGTCGTCATGTACACCATCGGTTTGGCGGCTTCCACGTTCGGCGATTGAAATCCTACATCATAGATATGAAAACCCAAATGCATAAACTTTCGGTCGAGGTGCAGGAAGGGGGGGAAGCTGTCCAAGGGAAGCGCGGGCGCTAATTTCACCACTCCCGTGAGCATTAAGGGCGCGACTTCGCCGGCCGCACGCGCCATCGCCAAAATCAAGCCCGTCAAAATTCCCGGGAGCGCGCAGGGAAGGATGACATGCCAAATGGTTTCGAACTTGGTCGCGCCCAGCCCCACCGATCCTTCCCGGAAATCTCGCGGAACGGCGGACAGGCCCTCTTCAGTCGCGACGATCACGACCGGGACGGTCAGGAGTGCCAAGGTCAGCGAAGCCCAGAGGATGCCGCCCGTGCCGAAGGTCGGGTTGGGCAACGATTCCGGGAAGAGTAGCTGGTCGATCGTCCCACCCAATGCATAGACGAAGAAGGCCAGGCCGAAGACCCCGAACACGATGGACGGCACACCGGCGAGATTGTTGACCGCAATCCGTACCAGCCGGACCAGAACACCTTGCTTGGCATATTCTCGCAGATACACCGCCGCCATGACCCCGAACGGCATCACGGCGATGGTCATCAAGAACACCATGAAGACCGTCCCGAAAATCGCAGGAAAGATGCCCCCCTCGGTATTCGCTTCCCGCGGCTCGCCGGACACGAAGAGCCAGAGGTTGTGCAGGTAGGCGAGCGCCTTGTCGAGCCAGTTCATGTCGTTCGGCCTGCTGACCGCCATGACCTGGTCAAGCGTGAGACGCAACAGCCGTCCATTGGAGAGGGTCAGCACGAGTGTCTGCTGCCCGGCCTCTTGATGCAGTTGCTCCAAGGCCGCTGCTTTAGTGTGGTAGTCCTGTTCGAGTCTGGCGATCTGATCCCGCAGGCGACTATCCGCTTCGGCTTCACGCGAACTGAGTTGACCATCAAGCATGAGGGCCTGGCCCTCAAGCCTGGCCTTCTCGAGGCGATAGTTGATCGCGCCGATCTCGTCGCGTTCCAGATGTTCGATACGCCGCCGCAGATCGGTGGATTCCCGAACCAGCGTTTCGATTTCAGACCAGGTCTGATCATCCGATCGTTCCGTCACCCCATCCGCAGCCACGATACCGAGGCGACCGAAAGCGGGGCCCCATTCCCGCCGTTCGACGAATGTCAGGCCCATCGGGATACTGGTCGAGACGATATCCTCTCCATTGACCCATCGATATTCGGACCCGAATACATCGCGATTGCCGACACGGTAGCGAAATCGAGAGAGTCCGTGGAGCCTCTCGGCCGTCACAGAGTTGGGAATGACTTCATCTCCGACTACCTGCCCGATGACGATTTCTTGGGTCTTGAGCACGATTTGATGCAGCGGAGCCGGCCAGAACTGTCCCAATCCATTCACCATGATCAGGCCGAGCATGCCTCCTACCATCAGGAGGCTGATAGCCACGCCGGTGGCCGTCATCCAGACGAAGAGTTCGCCACCCCGCCAAAAATTTGTCATCGCGTCGGAGCGTTTACCCATGGCTGTACTTGTCCCGCAGCCGCTGCCGCACGATTTCAGCCAATGTGTTGATGCCGAAGGTCACAATGAATAGGAGGAGGGCGGCCAGGAATAACACGCGATAGAGGCTTCCGCCGTGAGGCGCCTCGGGAATTTCCACGGCAATGTTCGCCGACAGGGTCCGAAAGCCGTTCGCCCAGTTCCAATCCATGACCGGAGTGTTGCCGGTCGCCATGAGCACGATCATCGTTTCGCCGAT
>JAJONL010000093.1 GCA_021323395.1 Nitrospira sp. | reverse complement strand
ATACGCCAGGATATACAGCAGGAACTGTGCTGTCAATCTTCAGCAGGGTTCACATCAAAGCATCTAAATCAATACCCGTCTCTTCAAGAAGTCCTTATCAGTGACCACGGCTGGTTTGGGCGGGAGGATGCCGCGTCTTGCATGAGGCATTCGATGCGTATGGCGACCAGCCTGAGACCATCTGTCAGGCCACATGCTGTTGAACACGTTTCTCGATTTCCGGCCCGACCGTGCGTTTGGCGACTCTGAGATCGTACTCACTCTGAAGCCCGAGCCAGAGTTCGGAAGACGTGCCGAAGTATTTGGCTAAACGAAGGGCCGTGTCAGCGGTAATGGCGCGCTTTCCGTTCACGATGGTACTGATCCGGCCAGGCGGGACCCCGATCTTGCGCGCAAGCTGATTGATGCTGACGTCCATGGGCCGCATGAGTTCTTCGAGCAAAATTTCTCCAGGATGAATTGGATCAAGCAACTTTTTGTGTGCCATCTGTGCTGTCAATCTTCACTCGGGCTTGCATCCAAAGCTCTAAAGCAATCCCCGCCTTTTTAGATAATCTTTATCGATGACCGGGGCTGGTTTCGGCGGGAGGATGCCGCGTTCCTGAAGCAGTCGTTCCACATACTTGCCGATGAGGTCCGACTCCAGATTGACCTGGTCGCCGACCTGCTTCAATCCCAGCGTCGTGACTTTGGCGGTATGGGGAATGATCGAGACGAGAAACGATTTTTCGGTGGCGTCGTTGATCGTCAGACTGATGCCATCCACCGTGATCGATCCCTTCGCCACGCAGAGGCGCAAGATGTCTTTCGGCGCTTCGATCTCCAGCACTACCGCGTTGCCGTCCTGATACCGGCTGCGCAGGGCTCCGATGCCATCGACATGCCCCGACACCATGTGGCCGCCGATTCGGTCATTCAGTTTCATGGCGCGTTCCAAGTTCACAGGCGAACCGGAGGCGAGACTGCCGAGTGTCGTGATCTGCAGCGTTTCCGGCGAGACATCGACCGAGAAGTCCTGATCGGTTCTCGCCGTCACCGTCAGACAGGTGCCGTTCACGCTCACGCTGGCGCCGATGGCAAGATCGCCCATGATCGCCGAGGCCATGATGGTGAGGCGCGTGCCCGCCAGACTCTTGTTCAAGATCGAGACCGCACCCATTTCTTCGATGATGCCGCTGAACATTGAGTTAACTTCCTTTGCGGTGGTTCAAGAGATAGAGGCAAAAGCCCAGCAATCCAACGGCACCGACGGCCGTAATGCCGCGCTGCAGGCTCTCGATGAAATCTGTGTCCATCGTTATACGCTTCCTGGTGAAAATTTGATCAGGCCACCAGAGAAATTTCGGCGGCATTATAACACTACCGCGCGCTTGTCCTCATCGTGGCCCAAAAGACGACGGCGGCTAACAATTGAAGAACGGCAATGACGGCGAAGGCGCTCTGGTAGCTGGCATGGGCGATCAGCAGACCTGCCAGCAGCGGGCCGCTGGCATGACCGATGTCCATCACCGTGCCCTGCATGCCCATCCCCGCTCCTAGCCGTTTGAACTCGGAGCTGTCGGCCACCAGCGCAGCGGACGATGACGACACTACCGCCTCCCCGAAACCGAAACCCGACGACAGCACCAACAGCACCGCAAACGAACCCACATGGGGCATGCTGATGAAGGTCGCGGCGCAAATGAGCAGCCCGATCACAATCAACGGCTGTCGTCCCACTTGATCGGAAACGCGGCCCATGATGGGTTTCGATAAAAACGAGGTCACCGCCTGCACGCTGAACAACAAGCCGACTTCACCGGGATTGAGTCCCACGGAGAGACCGTACAGCGGCAGGAATGCCATCAAGGCTCCGTTGGCAATCATTTTTGCGGCATCCGTAGAACTCGTAATCAGCACCCGACGATTGCGTGCCACGGCAAGGAATCCCTTGCCCATTTCAGCGAGAACGGGCGCCAACCCCCTATCGCGCACTCGCGGAGGCGGTTCATTCAGATGGAGGCTAAAAAAAATCAGGCTGGCCAAGCAGCCGAATATCCCTGCGGTCACAAATGCGGCAGAAAATCCCGCGGTATAAACGAGCCATCCGCCTAGAAAGGGACCCAGCAGGGCGCCCGACTGGGTACAGGCCGTATAGGTCCCCATTGCCGTGCCGCGCCGTTCTTTATAGAGGTCGGCCACGGTCGCCAAGGCGCTCGGCGCGAAGATAGCCGTTGCTAGGCCGTGCACAAATCGCAGTCCCGTCAAGACATTGAGGTCCGATACGAAGGGATAGATAAACGGCGGGAGGCCAAATGCGATGACGCCGATGCGCAGCAGCACCTTGCGGCCGTAGATATCCGAGAGGGCTCCCGAGGGCAGCTTCAACAGAACCCCAGTGATCGTCGACACGGAGACGATCAGCCCGATGCGTTCCGGGCCGGCCCCCAATGATTCGGCGAAGAGGGCCAGCACCGGCATACGCACGAGGTTGTAACTGATGAAACAAAAGACCCCGAGGGTGCAAAGATAGAAAAAGCTACGGGCGGTAGTCATGAACGTCTCATTAAGGTGTCGGTCCAGGCGACAGCGTGGGATTGTGCAAGCTCATCAGCGCGGCTTTCAAGAAGGCGACCTCTTCATCGGGCAAGGCCGGGGGATCCGTCGCCTCGAACAGAACCTTCTCAGGATGCTCCCGCATGGCACCGCCGAGAAGACGGGCGGCATCGAAGGCTTTGAGCAGTTGCCGATGTACCACACTTTCGATCAGCGGGCGCAGCAAAGACAGGAGGCCAGATAACAAACGGTTGTCCAGCCGCAGGTAGGCCACCAGCGTACTGTCGATCGATTCGATGCCGCGGCCGTCCGTCACTGGGTGAAGTTGGAGCAGCACGACGGCCTTGCCCGTCACCCGCGGCAACAGCCGCCCGTCGTGACTGCCTTGCGCAAAGTACATCCGCGTCGACCCCTCCTGATAGAGCGGATGAATGGTGCCCTCGGTGCCTTCGCCGTCGGTCGCCCAAAAATCCTGTGGTCCTCGCTGCTCGGCCTTATACAAGCCAAAATCAAGGCGATTTACGAGGGCAGCGGCCATCACCGGATGGTCCAAGAGATAGAGAAATATGTCTTGCGGCAGCGGCGTCCGCTCCGAGCCGATTTTCGTGGCCGTCGTATAATGACTGATGATCGGCTGAAGCCGGCAGGCCCACGCTTTCTCCACCTGGTCTAATGGAAACGAGACGCCGGCATGGTGCGACGGCAGGACGCAGTTGTCTGATTCGGCTTGCCCGTCAGCGAACAGTGCCGCCGGCCCGGCGATCATGACGCACGCGATCAAGCCGGTTCGGCCCAGCGCCGGCCAAGACCTGTTCATGAAGATTGCGGAGGCACAGAAATGGTGAGGTGAGCGGGAAAGAGTTGCCCGGGATCCTGTCGGAGACGTGCCTGCCGCAAGAGTGTTTCTGCCTGGGGGGTGACAGTGCCCTCGAATGACGGCACGCCATTGGTGCTGATGACAATCGGCTTCGACAGATCGACGAGCTCCTCATTGAAGAACAGGGTATATTGCCGGACCCGGTCGGTCTGTACCTCGATCTGATTGGGGCCGGTCATGCGAGCGGTCAACCTGGCATAGCTGCGTTGCCGGATGCTGTCGTCGCGCTTATCGATCAAATCCTCCGAAAAGGAAGCGATCTGGTCCGTCGCATCGATTCGCGCCCACCCGAACGGCAACAGGTGGCTCGCGTCGCGCACGACGGTGAGGTTCTTTGGAGCGGGGGTCCGGCGCTGACTGTCAAACCACTTCACCAGGTCGGGGAGCTCCTCGCGCGGGAAAAAGTGGCCCCCGGCCATGGCGTGGGTGCGGTCATGTTCGCGATAGATGAACGGATAACCCATGTTTTTGAGCTCGCCGGCCAGCTTGCGGCTCAGTTCCACCGGCATCACTTGATCCTGCGATCCGTGAATGATGTACACCGGCGTGGTGCGGAGATTTTCCAGAAAGGGAAACAGCACATCGTCGATTCCGCTCGCCATCGGCGCGAGTCCGGCGAATAACGACGCGTGATGCATGCCGATCAGCCAGGCGCCGATGCCCCCGTTCGACATCCCGCTGAGGAAAATCCGATTGGGATCGATCCGGTAGCGCTGCTGCACGGCCCGCACCGTCGCCAATACCAGATCTTCAGCGCGTCTAGTGAACCAGGATCCGGATGGATAGGTCGGACAGGCGAGAACGTATCCCTCTCCCAATCTGGTCTTCCATCGATCCAGGTACGCCTCACCGGTGAATCCCGCGCCATGTAGACAAACGACCAGCGCGTAGTCTCTGATCGGGTCATAACTTTGAGGAACGGAAAGGCTGTATTGGTAGGTCCGGTCCCGTACGACCACCTGCTCGTCCGGCAACAGACCGATCGGCTGAAGGCTATGGGGGCGCCCCTTTCGCAGAAGCGCTTGCAGCTGCTGCAGAGTAGCATCCGGACGTTGGAGGATTGCGGTGAGTAGTGTGCCGGCCTGATCGCCGTCCTCGGTCGTCATGTACTGCCACAGCTGCGCGCTTAGTTCCTGAAGTGAGCCTTCTTCAGAGGCTTGGACGGGCAAAGGTACAACATCAAAGAGGGGTAAGAAAACGAACAGGGAAAGAGCAACGAACAAACATCGTGGCCCGAGCCGGGAGAGAAGTTGCACGGCGCTCCTAGTGAGTCGACAAGTCAGCCTGAATCAGCATATCACGCCCCACCGGCTCGATGCGCAGGTTCTTGAGCGGCACCGCATCTTGCAGACGGCGCGGCGATTGTCCGCCGAATACACCCTTGGCGTTTTGTCCTCCCAACAGAATAGGCGCGACATAACACATCAACCGCTGGGCAAGCTGTCCACGCAGCACTGTCGCATTGATTTCGCTTCCCCCTTCGACCAACAAACTGGTCACACCTAATTGTCCGAGCCTCGTCCACAACGTGGGCAAGCTGACATGCTCGCCGAGCTTCGGCAAGACCAGCACATCGATGCCTTTCCGCGTCAGCAAGTTGATCTTGCGAGTCGAGGCGCCCGTCGCCGTAGCGATCAGCGTGTGCGCTGCCTCTTGATGTTGAAGGACCGCAGCCTTGAGAGGAATTTGCAATCGACTATCCACGACAATGCGCAATGGTTGCCGCAGGGCCAGCCGCGGTGGTTTGTCGGAGAGTCTGGCGGTCAGCGTGGGATTGTCGCGCAACACCGTGCCGATCCCGACCAGGATGGCGTCGACACCGGCGCGCAGTTGATGGGCCTGCGCCCGAGCCGCCTCATCGGTGATCCACTGAGACTCGCCGCCGGCGGTGGCAATCTTTCCATCCAGCGTCATCCCGCTTTTGATGATGGTAAAGGGACGTCCGGTCTGCATCCAATGGATGTAGGCTTCATTGAGCTGCTTCGCCTCAGTCTCAGCGCAGCCGACCTCGACCTTCAGGCCCGCTCGCTTCAACTGCGCAAGCCCTCGCCCCTTCACCTGGGGATTGGGATCAACCATCGCCACGACGACACGACGGACTCCGGACTGGACGACGAGCGGCACACAGGGCGGGGTGCGTTTTTTGAGATGGCTGCAGGGTTCGAGGGTGACGTAGAGGATGCCGCCCTTGGCGCGCGAGCCGGCTTGGCTCAGGGCGATCACTTCGGCGTGCGGCCCACCGGCCTTGCGGTGGGATCCTTGGCCGACGATCTCTCCCCGGCTGACGACGACTGCGCCGACCATGGGATTGGGGCTGGTAAAGCCCCGGCCCTTCGCCGCGAGGCGGAGGGCGAGGGTCATGTACCTCAAATCGCCCGCGCGCGATTTCACCGCTTCGTACGCTTGGGGCGGGCTGTGATGCGTTTGCTGCTGGGTCGCGCCTTCGCGGATGTACGAGCCGGGGCCTTCTTGGCCGGCCTGGATCTCGTCGGCTTCGTGGTGCTCGGTTTGGCTTTCTTCGGTTTGGCTTTTTCTGTTTCGGCCTCGGCCAGAGCCGCCTGTGCCGCAGCCAATCGCGCAATCCCGACTCGATAGGGTGAACAACTCACATAATCGAGCCCCAGCTCATGGCAAAATTCGACAGAACTGGGATCTCCCCCATGTTCGCCGCAGATGCCCAGCTTGATCGTGGGACGGGTCTTGCGGCCGCCGACGATAGCCGTGCGCATGAGAGACCCGACCCCTTCCCGGTCGAGCACCGCAAAGGGATCGGTGTCGAGAATATTGGCTGTCTTGTAAAAATCGATGAACTTGGCCGCATCATCCCGGGAAAAGCCAAAGGTCGTCTGGGTGAGATCGTTGGTTCCGAACGAAAAGAACTCGGCCTCCTCTGCGATACGATCCGCAGTCACGGCGGCGCGCGGCAGTTCGATCATGGTGCCGACGAGGTACGAGAGTTTCACGTTGTAGCGTTTCATCGTGTCCGTCGCGACCTCACGGACGAGATCTTTCTGCGCCTTCATCTCGGACACCATCCCGACGAGCGGAATCATGATCTCCGGCACGATCTTCGTGCCTTCCTTTGCCAATTCACAGGCTGCCTCGATGATGGCGCGTGCCTGCATGCGTGTAATCTCCGGCATCGTGATACCGAGCCGGCAGCCGCGGAGCCCCAGCATGGGATTGAATTCGTGAAGTTCTTCCACCCGTGCCAGCAGTCGCTTCTTCTCTTCGAGCACCGACGGGGCTCCGCTCGTCAACTCCAGCTGCGCAATTTCAACCATCAAGTCTTCGCGCTTCGGTAAGAATTCGTGCAGCGGCGGATCGAGCAAACGGATCGTGACCGGAAAGCCTTTCATCTCCCGGTAGAGGCCGATGAAATCCTGCTTCTGCAACGGCAACAATTGGTCGAGATACATCTCCCGCTCTTCTCGCTTCCGAGCCAGAATCATCTTCTGCATGATTTGAATGCGGTCTTCCGCGAAGAACATATGTTCCGTGCGGCAGAGACCAATCCCTTCGGCGCCGAAACTTCGCGCGATACGGGCTTGATCCGGCACGTCCGCATTCGCGCGGACTTTCAATCGGCGCACCCCGTCGGCCCACTTGAGGACCGACTCGAACAATTGATACTTTTCGGATGCCGAGGCCTCCATCTTTCCCTGCAGCACCTGGATAACTTCGGATTCCACGACGGGGATGTCGCCGCCATAGACATTGCCCGTAGACCCGTTGACCGACAGATAATCGCCTTCGCGAAAGGTCTGGGTGCCGATGCGCACGGTCTGATTATCCACCACCTCGATGGCGTCACATCCCGCCACACAGACTTTGCCCATCTGCCGCGCCACCACCGCCGCGTGCGAGGTCATGCCGCCGCGCGCGGTCAGGAATCCCAACGCGGCGTTCATGCCGTGAATATCATCGGGACTGGTCTCCTGCCGAACCAGCACCACACGGGTCCCGGCGGCCTTCATTTCCACCGCGCGATCCGCGGTCAGGGCGATTTTCCCGGCGGCGGCTCCTGGGCCGGCCGGTAACCCCTTCCCCAGCGGGGTGCAGCGCGATTCTTCCTTCGCATCAAAAATAGGATAGAGGTACTGCGAGAGCTGGTCTGGGCCAATACGTTGGAGCGCCTCTTTCCGAGAAATGAGGCCTTCTTTCACCATGTCCACCGCGATCCGGACGGCTGCGACGCCGGTGCGCTTCCCGACGCGGGTCTGCAGCATGTAGAGTTTGCCCTCCTGGATGGTGAATTCCAGGTCGAGCATGTCGCGGTAATGGCGTTCGAGTTTCTTGTACGTCGCTTCGAGATCCCGGTAGGCCTGCGGCATATACTTATCGAGTTCACGAACCGGCAACGGGGTGCGGATGCCCGCCACGACGTCTTCCCCCTGCGCGTTCGTCAAACATTCACCGAAGAAGTTCCGTTCACCGGTGGCGGGATCGCGGGTGAAGGCCACGCCGGTTCCGCTGGTTTCCCCCATATTGCCGAACACCATGGCCACGACGTTCACGGCCGTTCCCCACGTTTCAGGGATATTGTAGAGTCGCCGATAGGTCACGGCTCGCGCACCATACCAGGAGGAAAACACGGCGTTGATCGCCATGCGCAATTGTTCGAGCGGATCGTCCGGAAAATCCCGCTTGGTCTCTTCTTTCACCAGCTCCTTGAAGCGGACCACCAGTTCCTTGAGCGCCTTCGCGTCAAGATGCGTGTCCTCCGTCACCCCCAGATCCCGCTTCTTGTGCTTGAGGATGTCCTCGAAATGCTCGCGATTGACGCCCATCACGATGCTGCCGAACATGCCGATGAAGCGACGGTAGCTGTCCTGCGCAAATCGCTCATTTTTGGTCTTGAGGGCCAGCCCGTGCACGGTCTTGGTGGTCAGGCCCACGTTCAGCACCGTGTCCATCATACCGGGCATGGAGGCACGCGCCCCGGATCGAACCGAGACCAGCAGAGGATTATCCGGATCGCCGAAGCCGGCCTTCATCGACCGCTCGACCCGCTTGAGCGCCTGCAACGCCTCGTCCATCATGCCGGGCGGATAGGCCTTGCCGCGTTTGTAATACTCGACGCAGGCTTCCGTCGAGATCGTAAAACCGGGCGGCACGGACACTTTGAGGTTCGTCATCTCGGCCAGACCGGCGCCTTTGCCGCCCAGGAGTTCCTTCATGTTGCCGGTGCCCTCGGCCTTGCCATCTCCAAAGTAATAGACGTATTTCTTGGCCACGCGACACTCTCCTTCTGCTATGAGGTCAATGAGTCGAGACCGAATGGCGGGCGGCGGCTTCCAATCGCATGCGATAGCGGTTTACGACGTACCTCGTGACCCGAATACCGCATACGATGATCCCCACCACGAACGCGCCGACCGCAAACAGCCGGTAATCCACGAACGGTCCATAATCAAAATAGAATTTCCCGTCTGCCCCCTGCTTGATCTCGGTGTCTTTCTGGAACGTATGGGTCTTTCCGGTCTCATCGGCGAGATTGAGCCACTCCGAACAGAACTGCACCGGATTGTCAGCGCCCGGGATCCGCTGGTAAGCCAGCCGCAAACAGATGTCTTGTTTGGAATCATATCTATCCGGTGTCCGCACCAGCCGTTCGAAGTTGACGCCGGTCACCCAGATGCCGAAGAGAAATACCGCGTTGCACAGCACCATCATGACGACGCTGATGCCGGATGCAAACCGGCGGACTTTTTTGGCCCTCAGCTCCGCCGCGGCTTGTGCCTCGGACTGCTCAGGGAGGCGCTCTGAAGTGGAGTCCAAAGGCTCACCATTCGCTACGTCCCTGAACAAATCATCGACCCCCTTCAATAGAGACAGGCGATTTCCACGCACCGCGGGATCGTCGGCATTGACCATGACAGCGTTGAAAAAATCGTCGATCGGTCCCTTCATTCTGACCAGCACATCGAGCGCATGCGCGTAATTTCCTCCGGCCATGGCGGCCGAATACTCTTCGTGACTATTCTGAACGGTTTGATGCAACGCGGACTCGGCGGCCTCTTGGAACAGCGCCACCTCAACCGGTTTGCGATCCCACTGTTCTTTTTCAATCAGTCGATGCGCGCGTTTGAACCCGACGATCAGCGGGTTAAACTCCGGTTGCATCGTTATAGTTTGAATAGCTTTCATCTTTAGTACGAGATCTACTAAGTCA
>JAJONL010000220.1 GCA_021323395.1 Nitrospira sp. | reverse complement strand
CACCATTTCAACGGAAGCCTGTGTCGAGTATTACAAGCACGGCAAGAAATATCCGCCCGGCATGTGGGAAGCGTCCCTACAAGCGCTCAAGCGTGTGGAACGGTCAATGGGCATGGGTTTTGGCGATCCCGAACGGCCGCTGCTGGTCTCAGTGCGGTCGGGAGCCCGTGCGTCGATGCCGGGCATGATGGATACAGTCTTGAACGTCGGACTGACGACGAAGACGGTCGAAGGTTTGGCTGCCAAAACCAGGAACGATCGGTTCGCGCAGGATAGCTACCGCCGGTTCGTGTCCATGTTCGGCAGCATCGTGATGGCGGTGCCTCGTGAACACTTCGAAGCCATTTTGAAACACAAGAAAGGCGAAGTCGGAGTGACGCACGAAACCCATCTCGACGCCCGCCATCTGCGCGAGTTAGTCGCCAGCTTCAAGGCGCTGGTCAAAGAAGAGACGAAGAAAGATTTTCCTGATGAACCGCTTGAGCAGCTGCGCATGGCCATCAGTGCCGTCTTCTCGTCCTGGTTCGGCGCCCGAGCGATCACGTACCGACGGCTCTACGGTATTCCGGATTCCTGGGGAACGGCGGTCAATGTGGTCGCGATGGTGTTCGGCAACATGGGAGAAACCAGTGGAACCGGGGTGGCGTTTACACGTAGCCCAAGCTCTGGGGACAAAGCCTTTTTCGGCGAATGCCTCATGAACGCGCAAGGGGAAGATGTCGTGGCCGGAATCAGAACACCGCTGCCCGTCAACGCATTGGCTAAAAACGTTCCGGAGGCGTATCGGGAACTCGAGCAAACCTACAAGAAGCTCGAGAAGCACTACCGCGACATGCTCGACCTGGAGTTCACGATCCAGGAGGGCAAGCTCTACATGCTGCAGACCCGCGTCGGAAAGCGCACCGGCATCGCCGCCGTCAAGATTGCGGTCGACATGGTGAGGGAAGGCGCCATCTCCAGGGAAGAAGCTGTTCAACGCGTGGGGCCAGATCAGCTGGCGCAGTATATGTATCCCATTTTCGACATGAAGGAAGAGTCGAAGACGAATCCGCTTGGCAAGGGCTTGCCTGCAGGTCCTGGCGCGGCGGCCGGGAAAATCGCCCTGACGCCCGATCGCGCCGTTGATATGAAGGCCGCCGGCAGTCGGGTCGTGTTGGTCCGCCAGGAAACAAGTCCGGATGATATTCACGGCATGAATGCGGCCGGCGGCTTCTTGACCGCCCGTGGCGGCATGACGTCCCACGCCGCGGTCGTGGCGCGCCAGATGGGCAAGGTCTGCGTCGCCGGGTGTGACTCGGTGGAAGTGCTCGATAGTCAAACTGTGAAGATCGGGGCGAAAACGTTCCGAGAAGGCGACTATCTCTCCATCAACGGCTCCACGGGGAACGTCTATGAAGGGGATATTCCGGTTGTTGATTCCGAAATCATACAAGTGATCCAAGGTAAGTTGGATCCCAAGAAATCCGACAAATATCAGCGCTTCTCCACGATCCTCTCCTGGGCAGACAGCCTTCGCCGCTTGCGCGTGCGGGCCAACGCGGATGTGCCGGAGCAGGCGAAGATTGCCCGCGGCTTCGGAGCGGAAGGAATCGGACTATGCCGGACTGAGCACATGTTTTTTGCCGAAGACCGAATCCACCTTATGCAGAAAATGATTCTGGCGCGGACAACCGAGGAGCGGGAAAAGTATTTGGATCAATTGCTGCCGCTCCAAAAACAAGACTTCATCGGCCTGTACCGGGAGATGGAAGGTTTTCCAGTGACGATTCGGTTGCTCGATCCACCGCTCCATGAGTTTCTCCCGAAGCGCGAAGACCTGATGGTGGAAATTGCTCAGCTGGAACTGACCGGCAGGGACGCCGCTAAGCTGGAGGAAAACCGCCGACTCCTGGCTCGTGTGGAGGAGTTGCACGAGTTCAATCCCATGTTGGGTTTGCGAGGCTGCCGCCTTGGCATTACGATGCCGGAAATTACGCGCATGCAGGCGCGAGCCGTCATCGAAGCGGCCTGCGAATTGGCTAAGGAGGGAAAGAAAATTGTGCCCGAGATCATGATTCCTTTGGTGGGAATGGTTTCCGAAATGAAATCCCAAAAGGATCTCGTTCGTGAGGTCGCTCAGGAGACGATGAAGCGATACAACGTCAAACTGTCCTACCTTGTCGGAACGATGATCGAGTTGCCGCGGGCCGCCGTAACAGCTGATCGGATCGCTGAAGAGGCTGAATTTTTCTCGTTCGGTACCAACGACCTGACCCAAACGACATTCGGATTCTCACGGGACGACGCCGCCAAGTTTATCGATTACTATAAGACCGCGAACCTCATGGAGTCTGATCCCTTCGCGGTGCTGGACCGTGAGGGTGTCGGCTGCCTCATGAGTCAGGCCATTGCGGGTGGCCGCAAGACGCGCGCCGGCATCAAGCTTGGCATCTGTGGTGAACATGGCGGGGATCCCAGTTCGGTCGAGTTCTGCCACCAGCTCGGGTTGGATTATGTCAGTTGTTCGCCATATCGTGTCGCCATCGCGCGGCTTGCC
>JAJONL010000092.1 GCA_021323395.1 Nitrospira sp. | reverse complement strand
GCCGCCGATGGCAATGCCGATCCCGAGACCGCGTTGCGCCGGCGGGATCCAATCGGCCACGGCTCGATTGAAATTCGGCAAGGCGACGGCTTCTCCCACGCCGAGGAGGAACCGCACGACGATGAGCGCGCCCACCGTGCCGACCATGGCTGCCAACGAAAGGGAGGCGGCCACCGCCGTCAACGCGGTGAAGACCGACCACCAGACCAACGCGCCGGCCAGCACCACCCTGGCGCCCCAACGATCCCCCAGCCACCCGCCGGGAATCTGGCAGAGCGCGTAGCCGAACACGAAGGCGGAAAAGATGTAGCCCATCTCCTGATCCGTCAGGCCGTAGGCCGGCATCATCTGCCGCGCGGTCACCGAAATGTTGACCCGGTCCATATAGGTCACGGCGCTGATGATGAACAGCAGGCCGAGAATACCCCATCGCGGCGGTCGCACCGGTATACCTATGTTCACAATGTCCTCCGAACGCACAAAAGCTGCGCATTATAGACCGCATGGACCTCCGTCACCAGTCGCACTCGCTGATCCGCACGGCAGGCCTGTCTGGATTTCCCTCCGGCGCATCCAGTAGACTGAGCTTTTGGCCTGAGTGTTGTCTTTGCTCGGCCTCCTTGTCCTGGGTGCGCTCCTCCTTCTGTATTCCCGAGAGCTGTTCGGCGTCGACATTCTCAAGAATTTTTTCCTGCAACAACTCGAAGCGAGCCTGCGCCGCAAGATCGAAGTCGATCGGATCAAGCTGGTGCTTCTGCCGAGCATCCGCCTCGAACTCACCAACGTGGGCATCTACGGCCATGACGATCCCTCGCATCTCGTCTTCAAGGCCAAAGAAATGGATATCGTATTGCGCCTGCTGCCGCTGCTGAAAAAGCAGGTCGTGGCAAAACGGCTGTTTCTCGACGAGCCGACCGTCACGGTGATCCGCAACCGATCCGGTCATTGGAACATTCTGGCCGGACTTCCCTCCGCGGCCAAAGACGAGTCGGCCTACCAGATGTTCAGCCGATTGCTCCAAATCCGCGAAGCGACGATTCAAAATGGCCACGTGACGATCACGGATGAAGCGCGGCCGGACGGCGTCCGGACCGCCATGCTCGAGTCGGTCGAAATGGCATTGAAGGTCTATCCTGGAAAAGCCGAGGGGGATTTGCATATCTCCGCCTCCTTGCCCCCGGAGGCCGCCGCTTCAAGCTTTTCGCTGACCGGCACCATCGGCCTGAGCGAATCCTCTTCGTCCCTGGCTGCAGAGGAGCCCTATTCGGTGCGGCCGGCGTTTCAGTTCGACGGGGAAATCGAGACGGCCAACCTGCGTCTGCGCGAAGCTGCCGATTTCTTCGGACCCCGACCGGTGCCCGCGCAACTGCAAGGCGGGGCGAATTTGAAGAGCCGCATCCGCGTGGCGCCCGGCGTTGCCGGATACGACGTGGTCCTGACCGAGATCGCCGCCAATGTCGATCAACTCGCGGTGACCGGCAAAGCCAACTTGGCGGGGCTCTTGACCTCGCAACCAACCTTCTCGATCACCTTTGCCTCTCCGTCGATCGATCTCAAGAAACTCTTCGCGCGCATGCCCGCGCAATGGATCCATCCACAACTGCCTACGATCGTCGAACAACGCCAGTTGGGCGGCATCGTGGAAATCCTGTCCGCGACGTTGACCGGAGCGACGGAGCCGAGCCCGCAATTGTCGCTCACGGGTGATTTCCGCATCGAGAAAGGCGCCGCGCTCATCGGGAACGATCGTATCCCGACGCAAGATTTGGCCGCGATCGTCTCGGTGGAACCGGGGCGCATCCGGGTCGGCAAGGTGACGGGCACGTACGGCACGCTGCAGATGACGGACGGCAAAGCCGTCGTGTCGTTCCTGGATGCCGGCCCGTGGATAGAGCTGGATGTCAGCGGCAACATGACGGCGGCTGATCTCGTCAAGTTCTTGACCAAGACGATCCGGGCGGACCGGCTCACCTCGCTGCTGGCGCAATCGCGTGAAATCGAAGGCCAGACCCATCCGACCTTCCGTCTGGTCGGGCCGCTGGACCAACCGGAAGGGATTACCTTCGCCGGCGGGGAGGTGCTGGCGGAGAAGGTCAGCCTCGTCAACCCCGCGCTTCCACAACGGCTCACCGCCATGAACGGCCGCATCATATTTTCTCAAACCGGCGGCGCGCAATTCGATCAGGTCACCGCCAACCTGGGCGAGGCCCAGCTCCAGTTCAACGGGCAGATCAGCGGCGGGACGCCGAGCGTCTTTCAGGATTTCGTCATCCGGGCGAAGGGAAACGCGGCGCAGCTTCGTCAGATGGTATCGGCCGGCGCCTTCCCGGACGATCTGCTGTCCGGTATCGTCAATGCCAAGGTGCAGTTGTCGGGTTCTTCCGGCGCTCCGCACTTGCGCGGCGAAATCGGCCTGAACGACGCGAAACTCGTGCTTCCCACGGTGGGCGAAAAGCCCGTCGGGTCGCCGGCCTCGTTGGAGCTCGACGCCGATGTCACGCGCGGTGTTGGCCTGACGATTTCCCGCCTGGAATTGGTGGTGCCGCCCTTGCGGCTGCCGCTCAAGGGCCGCATCACCCTGGGCGACCAATTTACGATCGATGCGTCGCTCGCCTCAGGCACCGTCTCGATCTCAAGTCTTCCCGAGTGGATTTACAAGAGCGGGTTCGAAGCCGGCAATCTCGAAGTGTCCATGGATGTGAAAGGCACGGACGCCGAGTGGAAAAACTGGCGGGCAGGCGGGTGGCTGGCACTGACCAACGGGTTGATGACTCTCAAGGGCGTGGAAGGTCCGGTCGAAGACATTTACCTGCGGCTGAAGTTTTCCAAAAACATCGCCGACATCAAACAGCTGTCCTTCCGGATCAAAGACAGCGACGTCAGTCTTTCGGGAGCCTTAAAGAACTGGACCACGAAGCCGGTGATCGCCGTCAAAATTGAATCAGCCCAAATGGACCTCGACCTGCTCATTCCGAAAGGACACCGGTCGCCCATTCGAGAATTTCTGGAGACCTTGGCTTCGACCAGCCAGGTCAGCGCGACCGCCACGATCGAGAAGGGCCTCTACAAACACCTGCGCTTCGGAGCGCTCTCCGGAAGGTTGACGATCCAGGACGGCCTGTTGGATCTCGACCGTGTCGTCGGCCAGGCGGGAACTGGTCATGTGGCGGGGCGCATGGTGGTCCGTCTTCCCAAAGGACAACCCGCCGACACCGAAACCTCGATCAGGATGACCGGCATCCCTTTCGAATCCGTACTGCCGCTGCTGGGCGTGCATGACCAGCCGCTCACCGGCGATCTCAAACTCACCGGAGCCCTCCGCGGGCATGGCCGCAATCCGCATGGCGCGCTACCGACCCTGAACGGCAAAACCGAACTGGTGGCCCAGGAAGGACGCATTCTCAAAACGGAGAAACACGCCATCTGGAAAATCATTTCGATCCTGAATCTTCCGGCCGTCCTGCAGGGCAAAGTGGATCTGGAAAAGGAAGGGTTGCAATACAATCGCATGACCGCGACGGTGACGGTTCAAAACGGGCTGATGAAGACTCAGAACTTCGTCCTCGACAGCCCCGTGCTGAAAATTTCAGCGGTGGGGAGTTATGACATGCCCACCGACCAGCTGGACATGATTTGGGCCGTGAGTCCATTCGGTTCCTATTCGCAGTTTTTGAAATCGATTCCGCTCTTCGGGCGACTCGTGGCCGGTGACCGCAAGGGGCTGGCCACGGCGCTGTTTCAGGTGAAGGGGTCCATCGACGATCCGCAAGTGACCTACATGCCGATGAAGTCCTTCACCACCGGATTGAGCGGGGTCGCCCAACTCGCGTTCGACCTGCTCAAGAACACGGTCATGCTTCCGATCGATATCCTGACCCCGCAGGAAGAACAGGATCCCCTGTTCGACCCCTCGCTGGAAATTCAAACCCCGCCCTCGCCGGTCCCGGCAGATCCACCCCCCGCACCGGTGTCGTCCGCGCCTTGATTACGTAGCACCCGCGTGATAGCATCCGTCGTACAGCGTCCTCATCCACCAAGTGAGCCACTCCACTGTGCAGAGCAGCCATCCAGATCAGACCGCCACACTCTTCATCGCCGCCAGCGAAACAGACTCCAATCTGTATTACGCCACACGGTTCATTGCGCCCGACCCTTTCATCTATCTCGAGGTGAAGGGCGAACGGCTCATGATCATGAGCGATCTCGAAGTCGACCGGGCGCGCCACCAGGCAACGGTCGATCGCGTGTTGTCCTATTCTGAATTGGAGCGGCGCGCAAAGGGACAGGGCGTGAAGGATCCCGGCAGCATCGACGTGATTCACGTGTTGTTGCAGGATGCCGGTCTGACGGACATTCTCGTGCCTTCCACCTTTCCCTTTCTTCACGCGAGCCGGCTCCAGGAACTCGGCTATACCCTGCGCACGAAACGAGAGCCATTCTACGAACGCCGCGTCGTCAAATCAGACGAGGAGGTTCGACACATCGAAGCCGCGCAACGCGCCACTGAAATCGCCGTCGCCGCCGCGCATCAACACCTGCGGCGCGCCGAGATCCGCGAAAACCGGCTCTGGCTGGATGGGGAAGTCCTCACCTCCGAGCGCATCAAAAAACTGATCAATGTCACGTTGATGGAATGCGACTGCGTCGCCCAGCACACGATCGTCGCGGGAGGGGAGCAGGCCTGCGATCCGCACGATGAAGGGAGCGGGCCGCTCCCGGCCCATCGCAGCATTATTTTCGACGTGTTTCCCCGATCAGCCGGCTCGCGTTATTTCGCCGACATGTCCCGCACGGTGGTACGGGGAAAGGCTTCTCCGGAATTGACGCGGCTCTACCAGGCCGTCAAGGACGCGCAGGAAGAAGCCATCACGAAGATCCGAGACGGTGCCGACGGCGCTGCGATCCATCAAGGCATTTGCGATCGCTTCGAGAAAGCCGGCTACAAGACCGGCTTGGTGAACGGACGTATGCAGGGGTATTTTCACGGCACCGGCCATGGAGTGGGATTGGACATTCATGAATCTCCCCGCATCAGCCGGACCGGCTCGTTGCTCCAGGAGGGGCAAGTGGTCACGGTCGAGCCGGGCCTGTATTACCCGGGGCTGGGGGCGGTCCGCATTGAAGACATGGTGCTTGTCACAAAAGACGGCTGCCGCAACTTGACCGATTTTCCGAAAGTCTTCGAACTCGACTGAACCAGGGTAAGAGTACTGTGAGGTCACCGAACATCGACGACTGAGCATTGAATAGTTTGGGTTCTTGTGAGTCCCATCCTCCCATGCGTTTAAGCTTCACGATCCAGCGATATAATCCCGAAACAGACCAGCGTCCTCATCCGGAAGAGTATCGCCTCGACATCGGCCGCGGCATGACCGTGCTTGAAGCGTTGATCCGCATCAAGAACGAACTCGACGGCGGCCTCTCCCTGAGGTATTCCTGTCGCTCCGCCATTTGCGGCTCCTGCGCCATGCACATCAACGGCACGGAGAAACTTGCCTGCCGCACCTCCATTCGCAAAGAATTCGAACGCCACGGCAGGATCGCGATCGATCCGCTGCCGAACCTCCCCATCATTAAGGACCTGGTCGTCGACATGTCGCCCTTTTGGGACAAGATTCGCGCGGTCACACCTTGGCTGACCGCCGTCACACATCCGACCAAGCGCTATGGCGCATCCGCACAACTTCGCCTGCCGCCGGACACCTATCAGTTCCACAATGTGGATGCCTGCATCATGTGCGGAGCCTGTGTGGCCGCCTGCACGTCCCACGAAGTGTCACGGGAATTCCTCGGGCCTGCGGCTCTCGCCAAAGCGGAACGGTTCGTCGCAGACCCCCGGGAGCCGGCCGCCGCCAAGCAGGCAAGGCTCACGGCCCTCCAGGAGAACCATGGCATCTGGGATTGCACCCGCTGCAACATGTGCGTCCAAGTCTGCCCCAAGGACGTGCAGCCGATGGAGGCGATCATTCGATTGCGCCGCTCCGCCCTCCAGCATGGCTTGACGGAGACGGCGGGAGCTCGCCACATCACCGGCTTCGTCGACCTGGTTCGTCGCGAGGGACGGCTGAATGAAGCGCTGATGCCGCTGAAGGTCCTCGGAGTGAATATTCGACGGTTGCTCAGTGTGATGCCGCTGGGGGTACGGATGTGGTTGAAGGGCAAGGTGCCGTCACCCTTCGGACATACCATCTCAGGCATCGAGCAGATCCGGTCCATCTTTGCCGCGGCGCGCCGTCTAGGTCGGCGCGCCTGACAGGCATGTCCGGTACCTTCCGATTCCTGGACGATATCGCGCTGGCCGACATGGCCTTCGAAGCCGAGGGCGATTCCCTTGCCACGCTCTTTGACGCCGCGACGCAAGCTCTTCTCGAAAGCCTCGCCGACCCCGGCACCGTCGGGCATACCTGGCGGCAATCACTAGATCTCGAAGAGCCGGACATCCCCACGCTCCTCTTCGAGTGGCTGGGACGATTGGTGTATCTGAAGGATGCTCACAGCGTGGTCTTCCACCGCGTGTCGCTGGCGGTGAAGCAGAAACCCGAAGGATCATCCTGGCGACTCCATGCCGAGGTGGTGGGGGCGCCGGTCGATCCTGCCACCCAGGCACTCCGTTCTGATGTGAAGGGGGTCACCAAACATTTGTACGCTGTGAGACAGGGTGGGGCAGGATGGACAGCGAGGGTCGTGTTGGACGTCTGAGAGATCGCCGCAGGGAGCGAAGGCCATGAGTCGTACTCGATGTACGTCGAAGGGCCTGAGCAACCGAGAACGACGTTGAAGGCCTTTTTCAGCATCCGATTGGACCTATGAAACTTCACACCGACATGCAGGTGAATCGAATCCACGACTACCTCTGGGAAATTCCACCGTCTGAAAAGCCGGGCATGCTGGTCCCGGCGAGAATCTATGCGAGCGCTCCGATTCTCGCGGCCATGGATCGCGGCGTCTTCGACCAAGTCACCAATGTGGCCTGCCTGCCCGGGATCCAACGTTATGCGCTCTGCATGCCTGATGGACACTGGGGCTATGGATTCCCTATCGGAGGTGTCGCTGCGTTTGACCCCGAGGACGGCGTGATCTCGCCGGGCGGTGTCGGGTACGACATCAACTGTGGCATGCGCTTGATTCGCACCGATCTCTCTCTATCTGAAGTACAACCGAAACTCGACCTGCTGATGACGGAACTCTTCCGGCGCGTCCCCTCCGGCGTGGGATCACGAGGCTTCGTCAACCTGACGCGGCGCGATTTCCGGGATGTCATGGAGCAAGGCGCGGCCTGGTGCATTGCGAAGGGCTACGGATGGGATGAGGACCTGGAACGAATTGAGGAGCGAGGGTGTTTGCCAGGCGCCGATCCTGCACACGTCACTGATTACGCCGTCGAACGGGGCATCAATCAACTCGGCACGTTGGGGTCCGGCAACCACTATCTCGAAGTGCAGGTGCTTTCCGACAAGGGTCTCTTCGATCGCTCCACAGCCGCGGTTATGGGGCTGACCGGCCGCGACCAGATCGTGATCATGGTCCATTGCGGATCGCGCGGATTCGGTCATCAGGTCGCCAGTGATTACCTGAAAGTTTTCGAGAAGGCCATGCGCCGGTATGGCATCTCGGTGAACGATCAGCAGCTGGCTTGCGCCCCCTTCCGTTCGCCGGAAGGACAGGACTATTTTGCCGCGATGAATTGCGCGGCCAACACGGCCTTTGCCAATCGGCAGGTCATCACCCATCAAATCCGCGAGGCGTTTGAAATGGTATTCGGTGAGAGCGCGCATCGACTCGGCATGCACCTCGTCTATGACGTGGCGCACAATATCGCCAAGGTCGAGCGGTATCCGGACGGAGAATGGCTCGTCCACCGCAAGGGCGCCACCCGCGCTTTCGGCCCAGGCAGTTCCGAACTCCCGGACTGTTACCGCGCGATCGGCCAGCCGGTGATCTGCGGCGGATCCATGGAAACCGGGTCCTACTTGCTGGTCGGCACGGATCGCGCAGCGCTCGAGACGTTCGGCTCCACGATGCACGGATCCGGCCGGACCATGTCGCGCGCCCAGGCCAAACGCCATGTCCGGGGAGAGCAACTGCAGCGGGACATGAAACAGCGCGGGATTCTCGTCAAGGCGGTCTCGATGTCCGGCTTGGCGGAGGAGGCGGGCTTCGCGTACAAGAACATTTCCGAAGTGGTCGAGACCGTGGATCGCGCGGGAATTACAAAAAAGGTGGCGGAACTCAAACCAATCGGCAATATAAAGGGCTAACTCGTGATCGCCGTACCGTAATCCATGGATCAACGCCAGCAACCGCGTTTTCCTGTGCGGTTCCACAGTTCCTTCAGTTCTGTCAATCTGGTCCAAGGAGATGGCACGCTTGTCGATTTGTCTCTGCGCGGGTGCGGTCTCGTCAGTTCCGTCGCCCTCCTTCCTGGAACCACCGTCCATCTTCATATTCATATGGAAGGCAACAAGGGATTGCTCACGATCGGGCAGGCGGTGGTCCGCTGGTGTCGCAACAGCCGAGCGGGTCTCGAATTCCTGTCCTTACAACCAGACGAGTGGGCCCGTCTCCAGGACGTCGTGAAAGAACTCGATCGGCATCCCTACGAGCGGAGCGATGAGGATCGGCCAGGCGCCGGGACCTAGCAGGCTGTGAAAAAACTTTAGGAGCACGCCGGAATTTTCACTGGTCAGTGTCTCGCGAGAACAAAACCGGCGGACTTTTTCAGCACCCTGCTACTCGCGCCCCTGCCTATTGAGGAGGATGAAAGAATGGCTTACGCGTCCGCCCATGCATCGAGACTGCCTCGCACCTGGCTTCCGGCAATTCTGATCAGTTTTGTCATCTCGATCCTGTGCGCGACGGCGCTCTATTTTTTCCTGGCTCAGCATGATCGCTCGCTGGTCGCACAGGGCAACGCGGCCGCCCTCGCCAAGGTCGAGTCCAGCGGACGGGCCATGGCGCGAACCTTCGCGTCATTCAGCGAATCGTTGCTGGGCGAACATCTCGCCCACGTGCAGCAGGCGATTGAAGGGCGAGCCTTGCCCACCGACCTGGTTGACGCCGCCGTCATCACGGAAGAGAACCGCATCGTCGCGGCCAGAAACCCTGCGGCAATCGGCAGACAGCTTCAGGACCCCGCATGGGTCGCCGCGCGTAGAACTCATGCGGAATCCGTCTCCATGAGCGTCGAACGAGGACGTCCCGTGCTGATCGTCGTTGAACCGTTGCGTCAACAGGAACACATTATCGGTTGGGTTCGGTTCATTCTCGCCATGCCTGAAGACGTGGCAACTGCGCGCTCGAAGGAGGACCTTGCGCGAAGCGCGGCCCTCGCCATCCTGCCGCTTTTCGTGCTGATGGCGACGCTGTTGATGTTGACCCTCCGCGGAATCATGAGCCGGGTTCGATCGCTCATCGGCGGCATTGTGCTGGAGGCCTTGGACGAGTCTCGCGAACCTCCGCACACAACGGTTGCACTGTCGAAGGCCGGTTGATGACGATCAAGCGTCACCCCTCCTGCCGGCACGGCAAGTCCGGCTTTTGCCGCCGCCTACCGAGAAGGTCCGGACCGTCGGTCCCACTCGGCATGTGTTAATTATCTAGCGATTATCATCAAGTTTGATACTCTGATGCGAACATACCCGGATGCGGTCACACAACTCTGTGCCGGAAACCGTCTCTGAGACGCCAGCGAACATATCGTGTGCCGCTCCTGAAACTCCGCTCAGCCGAAGATCACATGAGTCAAGCGCGTCCCGTCATTCTCGTCATCGACGACGATCCTGTCACGAGACTGTTTCTCCGGAATGCCTTGGAACCGGCCGGAATGGTCGTGACCGAGGCCACGGGAGGGCGGGAAGCGTTGGCCATGTTCGAGACCGCCGGCCCCGATCTCGTCGTACTGGACATCGTGATGCCCGACATGGACGGATATCTGACTTGTTCTCGCATCCGCTCGCTTCCGCGAGGCAAGCGCCTCCCCATTTTAATCATGAGCGAGTTGGACGATGCGAATTCCATCGCTCAGGCCTATCACCATGGCGCCACCGACTTCATCAACAAGCCGGTCAATGCGACGATTCTCTGTCATCATATCCGATACATGCTGAGAACCAGCAATGTGCTGCAGGCGCTGCTTCGGAGTGAATCCCGTCTGGAATTGGCGCAACGCATCGCGCGCCTCGGCAACTGGGACTGGAATCCCCGCACGAATCGGTTTGCCATGTCGAACGAACTCTGCCGCCTCGTCGGCATCCGTCCGTCGGATTTTGCGGGAACCTTCGAGGCCTTCCTCCAAGTCGTTCATCAGGATGATCGCGCGAAAGTGAAGGAGGCCCTGGAAAAATTGATCGGTTGCGCCACTCCCTGCGACATCGATCACCGGATCGTCTTGCCCAACGGAACGGACTTCACCATTCATCTGCAGGCGGAGGGCGTGCGCGAGGAAGAGCAGGAGGAACTGACGATCATCGGCACGGCGCAGGACATCACCGAGCGTAAACAGGCCGAAAAGGCCATCCATCGTCTGGCCTATTATGACAGTCTGACCGGCCTCGCCAATCGCGTGTTATTCAAAGATCGCTTATCCAACGCGCTCTCGTACGCTCAGCGCCACCATCTGCATCTCGCGGCGCTGTTTATCGACCTGGATCGTTTCAAAGTCATCAACGACACCTTAGGGCACACGGTAGGAGATCTCTTGCTCACGCATGTCGCCGAGCGGCTCAGTGAATCCGTTCGCCAGAGCGATTCGGTCGGCCGTCACGCCGACCATGAACCGTCCCATGCGCTCGCTCGCCTGGGCGGGGACGAATTCACGATTCTCCTGACCGCGCTGCCTCACCCGCAGGACGCCGGCAAAGTGGCGCGACGAATCCTTGACTCGCTGGCCCATCCCTTCAGTATCGAGGGGCATGAAATCTTCATCTCGGCGAGCATCGGCATCTCCATCTACCCGTCGGACGGCACGACGGTCGAGGCGCTGCTGAAGAACGCCGACCAGGCGATGTACCACGCCAAGGAACAGGGCCGAAATAATTGCCAATTTTACTCGTCCGGCCTGAATGCCGCGGCGGCGGAACGACTGGACCTCGAAAGCGACCTCCGGCGCGCGGTGGAACGGCAGGAATTCGTCGTCTACTATCAACCGAAACTCAACATTCATTCCAGAAAGATCCTAGGCGCTGAAGCGCTGGTGAGATGGAAACATCCAAAACGCGGTCTCGTTTTACCCGGCGTCTTTCTGAACGCGGCCATTGACACCGGCCTGATCCGCCCCATGGACGAGTGGGTGCTGCGAGAGGCCTGTCGCCAGGTCAAGGCGTGGGAGCTGGCCGGCCTACCGCCCATCACGGTGTCTGCCAATATCTCAAACTCCCTCTTCCACAGTCGCACGCTCCCGGGAACCGTGGCCGATGCCCTGCGCGATTCCGGCCTCACTCCCTCGCAGCTGGAGTTGGAATTGACGGAATCCATCGCGATGCGGGACGTCGAGGCGTCGGTGACCATGCTCGAAGGGCTCCGCACGATGGGCGTGCGCCTCTCGATCGATGACTTCGGTACCGGCTATTCGTCTCTCAGCTATCTGCAGCGATTTCCCCTCAGCCGGTTGAAAATCGACCAGTCATTCGTCAGAGACCTGCTGACGAACGAGAACAACGTGAAAATCACCAGGGCCATCATCGCGATGGCGCACAGTTTGAATCTCTCGGTCTTGGCTGAAGGGGTGGAAACAGACGGCCAGCTGGCACGATTACGGGAAGAGGGCTGTGATGAGGTTCAGGGCTACCTTTTCAGCCGTCCTCTGTGCGCCTCGGATTTTGAAGCCTTACTTAGGATCGATGCCGGTGCCCGTACAGCAGCGTGATATTGATGCGCCGGTTGGTCAGCCCTTCCTTGAAGGCGGTGTCATCGGTTTCGTGAAATAAATCTGAATTGAACAGCACCGCTCGGTTGGCTCGATAGGGAATCTTGATTTCGCGTGCCCCCTGCTGGGTCAGCCATTCGTAGATCCTGCCGCGATTCTTGTCGCTGTTGTAGGCTTTGAAATCCCACTCCCTCGGCGCTTCCTTGTCCCAGACGACCAATCCGCCGCCCGCAGGGTTCAGGTTAGCATCGTTCGGCGTAATCCAGAAGTTCACATTGACCGCCGCCGCATCGGCGTGGATATTCAATCCGCGCCTGGCGCTGTCATGCTTGAACGCCCAGGCCTGCGTCAGGCGATGGTCGCCGAAGATGCGCGGCAACCGAAGCCGCAACTCCTCGGCCAGTTGCAGCAGCAGGGGAGAGGCGAACCCATCGCCGAGGAATGCCCCGATGTAGCCGTTTTCGTAATCCTTCTTCCAGATGGTCGAGGTCCAGCAGAACTGCCGCAGCCGTCGCAAGGCCTCGTCCGACAACAATTCGTCAATGTATGTGACTTCGGGCTGTTGGGCATGGTACCGAGCTTCGATCTCCGCGACATTCAGATCGGCGTTCAACGCGCCCTCTGCGAGCGCCTCACAGGGCGCCACATAGAGGAGTCGGTTGAACGAGGCTGCGATCGGCTGGAGATCTTCAGGCGCCACCGGCACACGATTCGGAAGCGGATTCGTGCCAGCGGGTAACGACTGGAGCTGCTCTCGCAGACGAATGACGGCGCGAAAATAGGGACGCCATTCCTCTCCCAAAAGGCCCGATTCGAACAGCAAGGAAAGCTGTTCCGCATCATGTTTGAGCCGAGAGCGAAAGACCGTGATGTCGGTGACGGGGCGACCGTGGTCGTGCTTCGCCCGAGCGGTGTCCGTGAAGCAGCGCAATGCGCGGGTCGGATCCCCATGCCAGATCGCCGCGATCCCGAGATTGTACAGGGCCGTGCCGTAGCCGGGAACAATCTGCAAGGCCCGTTCGAAACAAGAAATGGCGTCACTCACCCGGCCTTGCTCCATCAGCACGAGCCCAAGATTATTCTGGGCCTCCGCATGGGATGGTTTCAGTGCAATGGCTCGCCGGTAGGCCTCCGCCGCAGCCTCCAGCCGGCCCTGCGCCTTCAGGACGACACCGAGATTGTTATGCGCCTCCGCATGTTCCGGATTGATCGCGAGCACCTGCTCATAGGTCGCCTGCGCATCCGTTAGGCGTCCCATCTCTTGGTAGGCATTGCCGAGATTCGTGCGGGGTTCGATGTACCGGGGATTGAGTTGGATCGCCTGGCTATAGGCCTGCACGGCTTCTGCGAGCAGGCCGGCGCGTTGCAGCACGACGGCGTGATTGAATTGATAGAGGGGATTGCGTGGATCGACCGCGCAGGCCTGAGCCAACCAACCGAGGGCGTCTTTGGCCTGGCCACGCCGGTAGGTCAGGAGTCCTAACCCATGGAGCGCCTCCGGTTGCGCCGGCAGGCGATCCAAAATCATCCGGTAGGCCCGTTCCGCCTGGTCGATCCGGCCGGCCTGATGATGCACCTGCGCTTCCCGAAGAAGAGTCGATAACGCGGAGCCCGCCACATTCCCGGCAGTCCGCGACTGTATTTTTTCCTCGCGACGGCGCTCTTCGCGGTTCACAACCACCTCTCCAGCAAGACCGTGACCGGTCAGCTGGGAGAGTATCGTACATGCGGGCTCAGGGTCAAAGCTGGAAAGCAGCGGGGGGAGGCGGGGAGACGACTACGCCGCTTCGGCCACGTCGTGACGCTTGCGCCGTTGCCCCAGGATGTCCAAGGCGGCGACGCGGTAGGCTTCGGCAAAGGTGGGAAAACTGAAAATGGTATCGATGAAGCGATCGATCGTCGCCCCGTCCTGCAAGGCCATTTGCCCGAGATGAATCAACTCAGTGGCGTCCTCTCCGACGATCTGGACGCCCAGCAGGCGCTCTCCGGAAGGGTCGGCCACGAGTTTGAGCAGCCCGTCACAGGCTCCCGTGATCTGTCCCTTGGCAATTTCCATAAAGCGCGCACGGCCCACCAGCGGACTCTGGTAGCGCGCGGCGGCCTGCTCTTCATTGAGCCCGATGGAAGCAATCTCCGGAATGGTATAGATCCCCACCGGCACCTGATGGCCGGAATCTCCGACCGGAAGACCCAACGCATAACTCACGGCGCGGCGGCCTTCCTCCATCGCTTGAGAGGCCAGGGCCGGCGGACGGCCCAACAGGTCGCCGGCGGCGAAAATGTGCGATGTCGAGGTTTGCCCGTATTCGTTGACGGGGAGGCGACCTTTGGCATCCAAGCACAATCCCGCCGCCTCGAGATCTAACTCCTCGACATTCGGCTGTCGGCCTAACGCCACCAGCATTTTTTCGCTCTTGACCGCCATCCCATTCTCAAGCCGCGCGACCACGGCGGACACGCCGTCCCACGCCACCTCTTTCACCGTATGCCCGACATAAAATCGTCCGCCTTGCCGTTCGACGCTCCGCTGAAAAACATCCACGACCTCCTTGTCCAGGAAGGAGAGGGGTCTCGGAGCCCTGTCGATGAGCGTGACCTCGACCCCCAGCAGCGCAAACGTCGAGGCATACTCACAGGCAATGACACCGCCGCCCAACACCGTCAGCGAGCGGGGCAGATAAATCATGGACAGAATCGAATCACTATCGAGGACATGTTCGTGATCGATGGGGATCTCCGGAATGGAACGCGGACGCGAGCCGGTCGCGAGCACGATGATGTCGGCGAACAGTGTTTGACGGGCGCCGTCGACCGCTTCCAACTGCACCTCATGCGGCGAGAGGAATCGCGCGCGGCCGTGCCGGTACGTCACGCCATTGCGCGCCAGTTGATTGGCCATGTAACACTCGTGCGCCTTGACCACCTCATCCAAGCGATACAGCAGCACCGACATAGGCAAATCAAGGCGCAACCGGCCTTCGAACACCTCAGTCGACCGTTTGAGGCGCTCGAACTGCACCGCCGTCTCCCGGAGCGTCTTGCTCGGAATCGTGCCGCGATAAACGCAGTTGCCGCCGATACCCTGTTCCTGCTCGATCAACACCACCCGCTTGCCGGCCTTGGCGCCTTGAATGGCCGCCTTTTGACCCGCCGGCCCGCTTCCGACTACGACGATGTCATAGGCATTGGCGGGTATCACAACGGCATCGCCTCCACGACTTTGCGAACCTGGTCTTTGAGCGCGAGCAACGCGTCGATGTCTTTCGGATACAAGTTCAGATCGGCGAACACCTCATGCTCCCGCACCGCCTCCTCATTGAACCCTTCCGGATCGAGGAAATGCCGGGCCAGCCGATCGGCCAGACAAGTCGTCATGCACTCTTGTTTGGCCATCTTGGCATATTGGTAGTCGGTGTGAAAGCCGATCGATTCCACCACCGGCGGCGGAAGGCCCCACTCTTCAGCCACGAGCAGGCCGACCTGAGTGTAATAGCCTTCGAGCAGTTGATGCAGCAATTCCCGTGACAGGGTCGCGCGTTGTTCCTTGGCCACGACGACCATCGTCTGCAAGACGACCGGCTTGCCGATGCCGTGCAACAGGCCGCAGAGATAGGCGCTTTCGACGTTGAAGCGGCGCATGCGGGCAATCTCTTTGGCGTAGGCTCCGCTGGCGAGCGAATGCTGCCACAGGCGCTTCACATCCGCATCCCATCCGGGCACTTTGAAGGCGCTGCCTTTGATCGATGCGGAGAACGCCAATTCCGACATTAGATTCATGCCCAGCATCGAGACCGCATGCTGTAGCGAGACCACCGGATTGCGAGTCATGTAGGCCGGCGAGTTGGCGATTCGGATGACATGGGCGGCCAGCGCCTGATCCTGGTGGATGAGCGCCGCGAGTTTGGCCGCCTCGGCATTCGGATCGTAGACCATGCTTAAGATCCTGCTAGCCACCTGAGGCAGCAGGGGCAGCTCAATCGCTCCCTTCCCGATGCGCTCAATCAGCAGTTGTTCCATTGGTTCGGTCGCCGCCGCATCGGTCGCCTGGGGAAGTTCAGCGCTCATAGGCTCACACCTATTAGGGTGAATGAATAGCTTCGTTGTAGATCCTTGTCGGTTCGTAGGAGGAAAAACCTTAACCACCGAGGTCACTCAGAAGCAGGGAAACGGCCTGACGATGAATGCTATACTTCCGCCTTTGCGTAATGGGCCGCAGGCCTGTTGCAAGCCGTGGCCCCATGGATGGCGGCTGCCGGCGATCAGCCGCCACCCTCCACCAGCGACAAGATCGTCCGGGACGCGTCGGACGCCCTGGAGGCGACAAAGCGGTACACGCTGCGGCAGAAGGAAGCCTTCCAGAAGACCATGCAGATCGAACTGAACGAGTTGCAAACCAAGATTGCGGAGTTACGAAAGAAGACCAGCGCCGCCTCTGCGGAAGCCCGGAAGGACATGCAGAAGGCCATTCAGGATCTCGAAAAGAAGAAAGACGAAGCCAGAAAAAAGCTCGACGAGGTGAACGCATCGACCAGCTCGGCTTGGAGCACCATGAAAGACGGCATGACCGCCGCGGTGGAAGATCTGAAAACAAGTTACCAGGAAGCGGTTTCGAAACTTCCTTAGCCCGGACTATTCATGCATACCTGCTCCGTCGTCCAATTCTCTCGCCCGGCGAGGCTGTTCTCGTTCGGCCTCCTCGACGGACTGCAAGTACGCCTACGTCGGCCCTACTTGCGAGAAGCCCCGGCGGGCTTCGGTCCCGAGCGACTCGCGACGACATGCATGAATAATCCTGGCTAGGCCTCCTATGTTTCGTGATCGGGCCCGTCTGGACCTGAGGAGACAGCCTGCACGGCACAGATCCACCACATACGGCGACGGCTCAAAACATCTGGATCAGTACCAACCTGTGCGTCGACTCAAGCTTTCATCATGGAATGAAATACGCTATGGTGACAGGATCAGGCCAGATGGAGAGGGGATGGAACCGATGCCGCTGAAATTTGCCCTTTATCCCGGTTGTGCCGCCAAGGGCGCAACTCCTGAACTGTACCAATCCACGATGGCCGTCATCGGCCGGTTGGGCATCGAGGTGGTTGAACTCGCGGCCTCCTCCTGCTGCGGCGCCGGCGTGATCGGCGAAGCGGATCCTGACCTCGCACTCGCCTTGAACGCCAGGAACTTTGCGCAGGCGGAACGGCTTGGGCTGGATGTCATGACCATCTGCGGCACCTGCCAAGGAGTGATGAGCGCGGCGAACCGGCGCTTGAAAACCGAGCCGGCCACCCTCGCTCGCATCAATCAGATTCTCGCGCAGGAGGGGACCACCTATGGCGGTGGTGTCCAAGTGAAACATCTCCTCTGGATCGCGGTTCGGGATATCGGCCTCGCGCGTGTCACAGAGACGGTGCGCTCTCCGTTTCGAGACTTTCGCATCGCCCCGTTCTATGGCTGTTATATGCTGCGGCCATCGTGGGAGCTGGGATTCGACGATCCTGAAAATCCAACGTCACTGGAAAAGATCATTCGCGCAGTCGGTGGGGAGCCGGTCGCCTATGCGGGCCGGACGAAGTGCTGCGGGTTCCCCATCATCCTGGAGAAGGAAGCCATCGCAGTCGCCATGGCCGGCGCGAATATGAAAGACGCGCGGGATCACGGTGCCGACTTCATGGTGACACCCTGTCCGCTCTGTCACATGAGCCTGGATATTTACCAAGAACGGGCCGGGCAAGCCGTCAAGACGGCCCTCAACCTGCCGATTCTCCATCTGCCGCAGCTGCTCGGACTCGCAATGGGAATTCCCGCACAAGATTTGGGGCTCGCGCGTCATCTGATCTCCGTCGACAGCATCGTCACACGCATGCAACGACCACAGACCACACGACACTAACCTTTGCCATCGGAGCCGACGACATGAAGGTCATTGCCCTGTCTGATGTTCAGCAATTCAGTCCCGAGAAGATGAAGAAAAATAACCTGTTCGAAACCTCCCGGTTTTTCTGCGACATCTATTGCTTCGAACCGGGTCAGGAACAGAAGGGCCACATACACGGCGAGCAGGACAAGGTCTACATTGTGCTGGAAGGTCAGGGCACATTTCACGTCGGAACGGACAGGCAGATACTGGGACCAGGACAGGGCACGATGGCTCCCGCAGGCGAGGAGCACGGCGTAAAGAATCATACTGGCGAGCGGTTGAAGGTACTGGTGTTCGTCGCGCCCAACCCGTAAACGCGCGCCGCGCGAATGGTGACACGCGAATCCTCAACCAGGTGCTTCATTCTCAGCGATCCCCGTTAACGTGTTCCCCCTAGCGGTGCGGTCACAGTGATGGCCCCGGCAAGGTCCCCTTCTTTATGCCCTTCTTTCGGGTAGCCGGAGATGTCGAGATCTCCTTTCGGTTCTCCGTGACAGGATAAACAGTCTTTGGCGTAGTAGATCGGCATGACCACGCGCAACGTGCGCCCCTCTTCGGTCAACTCACTGACATAGGCGTCCGCGCGCGGCCTGGCAGAGAGCCATTTCAGCACTGATGATTCGTATTCATCCGGCTCGTTTTTCGGATTGCGCGGTTGAATGGCCGTTTGTTTCAGACGTACATGGGATGACTTTGAAAAGCGGGCCGACGCCTGGCTGCCGTATGTCGCCGGAATGAAATTTTTATAGCCGATGCCCCGCTGGTTGATGACCACTTGAGCCTCGCGAATCACCTCTCGGCTGGCTTGCACCAAGGCGGGCAGGAGTTCTTTGGCCAGCGGTGGGATGACGATGGAAACCGGTGCTTTGGGGAGCGCGGTCAGATCGATTCCGGTCCGGATCCGGAACTCCTGCACCAGTTGTTGTTCAAACACTTCCGGCGTAAACCCCTTCTCACCTTTGTGGGGATCATCGATTAACGATTGGTTACGATCGATCACCACACGTCCTGACTGCAGGAGTTTGGCCAATAACCGGGCCGTCTCCTCCGCTTCCGCCCGCTCGACCGCACCAACCTGTAATGGTTGGCTGAGCATCAACAGCACCGTCACTGCCAGCACGCAAACCACGTGACCGATCATGATCGTCCTCCCATCCGGAGTAGTTATGATCGCGGGTTGAGGCGGCAGGTTCCTTGCCTGTAGTGGGCCGCCATCTTTTCAACATCAAACGGCAGCCCCTCCAGCGAAGCCCGCCGCGGAAACGCATACTCCTGTTCGAGCCAGCGCGTCCGCATCTCATGAAGCCGGCCCGACTCGTCCAATTGCAACAACAGGTCGTTGACCACCCACCGAAGCCGGTAACTCTCTTCAGCCATCACCACCGCATAATGGCCCTTGGTGAAGAACAATGGCCTGCCATTGTCGCGAGTCAACAACCACCAATCTTTGCGAACCCGTTTGACCATATATTCCAGTACCGGGTGAGCGCCGAGAATCACGTCGATCGAGGGATTAGCCTGCGAGTCCGCATATTCGAACGCGGCTGGAAGAGAGTCACAGACGAGCAGCCGGCCGGGGTTCAGATTCGCCGTCGCATAATGATGCGCGCTCGTGCCCTCCTGAACCGCAATCACCATCCCATCCAAAGCAGGGCCGGTCCCTGCCAGTCTGTCAGGAGTGGTATGGATCGCTTGATCCCGGAGATTCGCCTGCACTCGGTCGAGCACCTCACGATGCCTCGCAATACCGCCGACCCCGCCACCGTAGAAATAGGGGTTCGAATAAGCGACGCCCGCTCGATCCGGCGCGGGGACATTGGTCGCGACCGCAGAGACGAACCAATCCAGCTGCCCTTCGTTCAGCAATCTGAAGAGATCTCTAAACCGCACCAGATGCAGAATGGGAGTCACAGGACGACCACATCGCCGGGACAATTCGTCGGTCATCGCACGTACGAGTTCCACATCCAGACCGGTCACGCGAGCCCCCTCGTCGGTCCAGATGGTCGGAAAGACAAACGGGCGAAAGGGTTCCATGGCCAAGCCAACCTGCACTCGCTTGCGGGTACAGATGGCATCGACCTTGTTGCCCGTGGCAGGCCACACCTGCTCGACGGCATCGATCAGCAAGCCGCAGCCGGGCAAGATCAGGCACAGGACCGCCGTACAGCCCAGCCGACCTCTCGAAACACCCGTTAGAATCGAACGCCGGTCAGGAATACCCATTGTTGCGCCTGTCCCGCCTCGCCCCGAAAATCCACACCGTACTGCGTATACTGTACGCCGATATCGACCGAAAGGCTGCGCGCGACTGGAAACCGCACCCCGCCTTGGCCCCCGATCAGATGGCCCGGCGCATGGTTCCCTGGACCGGGCATCACGCCGCCCGCAAGGAGACCGACGTAAGGCACCGCCCGGTCTTCCAACGGACCGAACAATAGGTGCCGGATGATCCGATTCAAGGGTTTATGGGTGGGAAAATCCAGGATGTCGATGAAATTGTTCCAGCGCGGATTGAGAAAGACCGAATGCTGATCGGTTCTAAACTCTTGTGTATGGATGCTGAAGTATTGATAGCTGGTGCGAACTTCCAGATTTCCATACCGGAGCGCGGTGATCCCGACTTGCACGCCGATCTCGCGATCGTCGGGCGCAAACGTCTGCTGGCGCAGCATGACATCGACATTGAACGGTCGGATTGGAAATTCGAGTACCGCTTCTTGGGCAAACACAGAAGCGACGGGTAGGAGAGACGCTCCTCCTATCACGAACAGGCACCACACCAGGCCCGGCCATCTATGGCACATGACGCCAGTGACCCATATGACGAATCTTCCGGTGAGAGCGTTGCCAGTCTGTCAGAATAGCCGGAGGGTCGCAAGCACTGTTCAACGAGGTGACGGGGAGAGGCTTGCGGAGATACAAGACTTCATGATCTCAACGTGGCACTGTGTGCCGCGCGTCACGCTCCGGGCCGCAGCCACGCTGAGTGCTTCCGGCGTCACAACGTCATGAGCGATATCGACGAGCGCATGATCAGGCACGCTTGTCAGATCGACGTGGCTCACCCCTGAGAGCTGACCCCACGCCGCGGCGAGGGATGGGCGTTGAGAAAAACAGTCTGGCCCGGTCAAAGAAAGCGCCACACGCTCCCGTGAGGTTTCGGCAGCGACTGGGCTCAGAAAGCCTCCGAGAATCAGGAGGAGGCAGCTCAGTCTCATCACAAGATATTGCCTAGGCGCTCTCCTCGAACAAATCTTCAATGATCGATTCATCATCGTTCCCTGCCTCTGAAGGGCCGGCCGCAAGCAGCCGGCCCCTCCGAACAATTCCTATGGCTCCTTCACTCCGCTGATTCCTGTTTGCGGTATCTTCAACTCCCAGGGCACCATCGGCATCAATGGAGCCGGCTTCGCATCCGGCCCTGCCACCAAGACCGCAATGGCTCCGCGCAGTGCGCCCGTGAGTGAATGGGTGACGATCGGATAGGCCCCGGCGGATTCCACCACCACGTCGAACGTCGCGGCGCTGCCCGGACCGACCACGTAGGTCTGGACCCCCTTCAGGTTGTTGGCTGGGTTGCCGCTCTCATACACGTTATCCCAAATCTCTCCGATCGGGTGCAGTGCGGAAAATTCATTGGGACCGGCATTGACGAAATAAATGCGCACGCGCTCGCCGGGCTTGGCATCGAGCTTTCCCCCGCCGGTCACGAAGGGGTGGTACTTGAAGATGCCGCCGTTGAACATCATACCGTCGTACTTGCGATCGAACATCGCCTGCACATCGTTCGGGTTCTTGAAAAACTCGGACTGCACCAGAACATATTCACGATCGGCCTTCGGCCACACTTTGGCATCCTTCGGATCGACGATGATCGCGCCGAACATGCCGCGCGCCACGTGCTGGATCATGGGAGGAGCGCCGCAATGATAGAAGAATACGCCCGGCTTCTTGGCGACGAACGTGAAATTGATCGATTCGCCCGTATTAACGGCCCGATAGTTTTTTAGGAAATCAATCTCTGCCGCATGGAAATCCATCGCGTGCGGATTCTTATTGGTGTCGGGATTCGTCAAGGTGAAATTGATGGTATCGCCTTCCGTCACCCGTACGACGGGACCGGGAAACTGCCCGTTGAACGTCCAAGCCGCATACTTCTCGCCGCCTCCGTCGATGACGATATCCGTCTCCACCGCCGTCATCTGAACATCGTGGGTCTTGCCTTGAACCGGCAATGCCATACCGGTCATCACCCCCAAGGTCAGCGCCGTCCCTAACCACGACGCCGTCTTGCCCCGACCGTGTCCATGATTGTGTTGCCATGTCTGCTCTTGCATGTCTGCCTCCTATGATTGACTCGGCGCCTCAGCGAGATTCGTGCGCGTCTGCCCCTTCGCCGCGCGGCTGAAGATGCTCGCCTGTCTGCACCATACGGGAGAGCGAGATCAATAAAACATGATAATTGTCATGTTTTAGAAATATGACGGCTTGTCGGAGAAAAAATTACGTGGAAGCCAGCTGTTTCAGCCGGGGAAGGTCGCGAATGATGAGGCGCGCGGCGGTTCCGGACACTAGGCGGTCCTTCTTGAACCGCGCCATGATCCGGATAGCGGTCTCGGTCGTCACTCCCACCATGTTGGCCATATCCTGCCGCGTGAGGCGAACGGTCAGCCGAATGCCATGCGGCTCCACCAGTCCGCTGCGTTCGACTAAACTCACCAGCAGGGACGCCAATCGTTGATCCGCCCGATCGAGCGCCAGGACCTTGGCTTTTTCCTGCGCTTCATTGAGGCGGTTACCGAGATACCGGATGACCTCCATCGCGGCATCGGGGTTACGTCGCAGCATTTTAAAGTAGGCCTCTTTTTTCATCCGTAACACGCTGACGTCGCCCATCGGTTGGGCCGTTCCCGGATGAGAAGCCCCGTCAAAGGCCGACGCGTCGCAACAAAAGAGATCGCCCGGCATGAGGACCTTCAGCGTACATTCCTTCCCGTCCAGGGAAGATTTGACGCACTTGACGGACCCTTCTTTCACGATATGGAAATATTCAGTGGGATCGCCCTCGCGGAAGATGTACTGACCTTTCCCATAGCGGGTTTCCGTCATCTCGCCCAAGACCTGTTGACGATCCTGGGCGCTGAGGATCTTGAGAAGGGGAATCTGGTTCAGTCCAAAAGGAGGG
>JAJONL010000091.1 GCA_021323395.1 Nitrospira sp. | reverse complement strand
TGCCCATCGCGGACAGGCTATCCCTTCAACACGGAATACAATCAGACCAGACGCCTCACGGAATTGGTGGAAACGGCTCGTTTGTCAACAGCCTGCTAGAAAGCATTGCAATCCTCTGAGATGCGCTTCACGGAAGGCTGGCGGAATGATGAGCTCGGTCAGGGACACTCTCAAGGCTTCCGCGCGGGTATAGCCGAAGGTGTGCTCGGCTTGAGGGTTCCAGGTCGTGATGAGACTTTGAATGTCGATAGTGATGACGGCGTCCAGCGCACCGTGGAGCATGGTTCGTACACGTTGCTCGTCCTCATTATGGAGGCGTGCCAGCTCGCGTTGTTGAGACAGAAGGTAGGCTGTGACCCAGAGTCCGATGATACCGAACGTGCGATTGAAAAGACCGGTGGTCAGTTCGTCGTTCGGAAGATCGGTGAGCAGTTTTGCCGTGATCAGTAAAGTCCATCCGCCAACGGAACAGAGGAAGACTCGTCTGGAATAAATCCAGGAGACGGGGATTGCGAGAAGAAAGTACGGCAACCAGGTGGCAAACCCAAATTCAAATTGGAGGTCCGCCACGAAGGTCATCCCCGTCAGGATGACGAGGATGGCGGTGGTGCCGGAACCGGCGAATCGTTTTTCCCTCAGCATAACGTTGGAGCGAGGTCTATCAAGGCGCCTGACGCGAGGGTCGGGCTCATTTGAAGTATAGGGGGGCGGGGGCGGAGCACCTAGCATCTCGTGAAATTCAATCAAGTGGATCGAGACAGGTCAAGGAGGGTCCGGCAAGCGGGAACAGAGGCTATAGCGGTCAGCTACTTCGAGCAAACTATTCAATAGGCATCCCTGGCGCAACGAAAACCGGTTCCCGAAGGACGGCTATCCATCGTGCCCCAGTCACGATCGGTGGTCCGCAGGCTGATGGCCGGCTTCAGCCAGGACCCGCCGCGCATGGCCTTGATCGCGCCGCGCTCGGGACCTGACGGGTCGCTGGCCGGCGCCGTGCGGTAGTAGTTGGGGTTGTACCAATCCTGAACCCACTCGGCGGCATTCCCGGCCATATCCAATGCCCCGTAGGGGCCGGCGCCGGCGGGAAAGCTGCCGACCGGTAAAGTCAGCATCTCGCCCTTGACACCGTGTTGTTTGGAGATGACGGCGCCCTCCCCTTGGATCCAGAAGGCCTCCCATTCCGAGCTGTTATTGAATTGCACGGTCCGTTTGGCCCAATAGCTGGCGCTGTTGGCTTTTTCAAAATCCCATTCGTTGCCCCATGGGTAGGTACGTTCGTCGGTCCCGCGCGCTGCCTTTTCCCATTCCGCTTCGGTCGGGAGGCGTTTCTCGGCCCAGCGGCAGTACGCGACCGCATCGAGCCAACTCACATTGACGACCGGATGCTGTTCGATGCCGGGCAGCGGTGCCTTCTGTGTCCATACCGTCAAGGCCGCATTGGCATTGGCGGGAGCGAGGTAGCCGGTTGCCTGCACGAACTGCTCATAGGCGGCATTCGTCACTTCATAGCGGTCGATCCAGAATGCGCCCAGGTAGACGATGCGGAGAGGATGCTCATCGGGCAATCCATCACTATCGGCTGGAGTCCCCATCGTAAATTCGCCTGCCGGTACCAGCACCATGTCATCACGCCGGTGAGCCCCGAGAGCTAATGGCTGATGGCTCATGACGAAGAGAAGACAGAGGGACACGAATGTGAGGAGCCGTCGGTTCACGATCGTCATGGTTTTTTTAACTTACAGGCCTTGGCGACGTTATCACGGTATTTCATCCACAACGTCAGACCATGCGCGACACAGGCCAGAACCGCATTTTGCCGACTCCTCGTATCGGCATGGTTGACAACCATTGTGTAGGCATCCTGGCGGTGCCCGGCTTCAACCTTCTGATGCGCGCGAATCAAATCCATGTGCCGTTTGTCGATACCGTGATGCCGGATGAGTGGATGGGCATCGACATAGGCTTCGATCTCCTCATCGGTCTTGGGCTTGGATGGCGCAAGAATTTCCTGACGATCCTTGAGGCTGCCCTCGACGAACAGTGCCAGGGCGGCTGCACCGACGACCCAATCGCGGCTGGCCGTCACTTTCTCGAGCCACCTGCGGTACCGCGCGCTCGCGGGAAGAAGCGCGGCGTCCGCAAAGACGTCACCGTCGAACCCCAGGCCGCGCATCATGTCGTTGAACAGCTCAGGGTGGGACCGGCCGAATGAGAGGCCGCCGGTATCTTCCTCGTAAATGTTCTCCGCTAACATCCGTCGAACGTCAGAGGGCGGGTTCTGGCCATGCACCCGGGCCAGGAATACGGGAAAGTCCCGCACATAAACCAGGAATTCCTGTTGATAGTGGAGTCTCAGTTGGGTCTTCGTGATTCCAGGCCCCATGATGATCGGCCAAGCCCAATGGTGCTTGCGGTCCATGACGGCCAACAGCCGCTCGAGAAATTGCGTGCGGGTCAGTCTCTTCTGTGCCATGCCTTGCCTTCCTTCTTTCTCACTGGCTACAATCAGCCACTGATCACATGAAACCCATTACCATTCAGGATTCCGACCAGATTCTCAACTTCCTTGCCGAAGTGGCGTTGCGCGGCAAGGGGTTCACGACCGACTGTCTGCTGGACTATGTCTTGGATGAGGGATTTACCGAACCGATTTATCTCAATGCCTCGGGCGAGGACCCGGATGCGTTTTACAAAGATCAGCCCCAGGCGTGGGCGATTTACCAAGTGCGCGAGTGGAAGCGAGTATTGACCGTGTCCGGGGGCGCTGGGAAAGACCGGCGGGTGCAGATTACGGAAACGCCCTAACCTGTCCGGACAAGGTTTGTGGTTCTCCTGAATGCAAATGCCCTCAGCCGGTCATTTCTCGCTCGATCGGCCCTCCGTGACCGAGGAGTGGGTCGTTCGAGGGAAACGGCTTCTCATGGCATGGCTCAAGTTTCATCGCTGAGTGTAGTAACCATCCGGCATAATTGCAATGAATCGTGCACTGTCCTCCACCTGGCAGGCCGGTTTCGAACAAGCCTTAGCCACCGGGCAGGGTGAACCACTCACCGGGAGGTCGACAGTGATGCCGCAAAGTCCCCGCTCAAGATCTGCGAAGCTCGTGACGTTGTGCGAGCCGGCAGACGTCGGCGAATTGGCTCTGATCAAGAGTTTGCTGGACGGCAACGGTATTGTCTATGCCGTGCATCACGAACACATCGGGGCTCTGTATCCGGGAGTGTCTTTATTGGGCAGCCGGGTGATGGTGGCAGAAGGAGAGAAGCAGCGGGCTGAAATTCTGTTAAGCCGCCTCGCTCTTCAGATTCGTGAAGCGACCGAGGAAACGGAATAACCACTGGAGGGGGCTGGTGAGACTGCCGGTGTTATGTTCGGATGCAGGCTGTTCAAACCGGCCATCCAGCGCGGCCGCAGCGATGCGAGGGGGTGAGGCGTACTTTTGTGGTACGTTGAGCCGCCGAGCGAGGCGAGAACAAAGCTGGGGGCCGGTTTCAACAGTCGCCTAGGGATGGCCCTTGGGCTTGGCCATCTCCGGCGCAGCAGGGAGGGGAAGTCGCACGTCCGATCCTGAAAAATGCCCGCCGATCAGCTTACCCTCTTCAAAATACAGATAGCGGTGTTTGACCACCGCGGGGCTTTCCCAATCCTCAAAAATCCATTCCTCCCGCCGCAGACCGTCGCTGGTGTGTGTCACATTCATCGTATTTGGAGAACCCCAGGCTTCGAGGACCTGCTTACGATCCATACCCACCATCACGCGATGGCTTGCAATGTGCTTGGAGAAGTCCGGGTCCAGCCAGCCGGGCACGAAGCGAAAGGCAATCAGGCTGACGACGAAAAGTGCCAGAAAAGCATAGATAATGATGCGGACCGCCCGTTGGCGAATGAAGGGCGTAGGCTCAACCTTCGGCGGCAGGGGGGACAGGGGAGCGGCAGAGGTGGTCTGGTCAGTCACAAATATCCTTCCGTCGTCGCACTGTCGGCATGAAACGGTACCGGTTGCATGCTAAACAATCGTTTTTCGGTCCGTCAAGGACTGAAACAGCGGTTGGGGCAAGCAGTTCCGGGATCCTGGTCTTTCTCCGACCTGCTATGCTTGAGTGAGGACGGGTGGGAGGGTCGATATGGGGCAGTCATTTGTAGGGCAGCGGTGGCGCGCCGCCTGGGTATTAGCTGGGTTCTGCCTAATGTGGCTTAGCAGGATGGATGCGGCGGCAGGGAGTCTCTACGTCTACACCGATGCGCAGGGGCAAGCGGTCCTCACTGATGATGTGCAGCAGGTGCCGGCTGAGTATCGCGGTCGGCTCAGGAAGGTGACCAACGGGGACTCACCGGCAGCCGAAGTGATGACATCGGGAAAGGAGTCTGGGGTACGAAAACTACGAAAACCGCCGTCCCCTAGTGGTGTCGTACAAGAGATTCTTCACACTGTGGCGCAGAAGATACATCCGATCAAAGGACTCACAACCCATCAAACCGCCGTGATTATCCTCACAGGAGCCTGTGTGGCGACACTCCTGTCGTTATTGTTTCTCAGCTCCAATCCGGCGACTCGGATCCTCGCCAAGTGCCTTCTGATTCTAGTCAGCCTTGCCGCTCTGTATCAGTTGGCCGTCGGAAGCCCGGTCGCCGGGACTGCTCCGCAGGCAGCGGGGCCGGCGATGGACAATATCATGGGGCAGATCAAAACTAAGACCGAACAGAGTTACCGCTTGCAGGACGCGCGAACCACTCGCCAGCTGGATCAAGCCGAACAACCAACCCAGTAGTTTCAACTAATCCGCGTATTTGGGGACGGGGATTTTTTTGATCGCCGGGGCCGGAGGCGCCTGTTGCGCAAAGGCTTTGGAATAGGGATTGAGGATTGGATCGTGGGTGTTCCTTTGCCGCATCTTGACGAGGGGCAGACTCTGCGCGCCGATTTCCATGCGATCGATAGGCGCTTTCGACGTCAGCGGATCGGGTAATCCTTGCAGCGCGAACATCTGAAACGCGAGTGACCAGTCGAGCGCCTCTTTCCCCTTTTCCCTCACGATGAAGCGCGCCTCGGGTGAGGGAGTGCCGGTAAAAAAGAGCAACATGATGTTCGATCGAAAAACCGGGGCGGCGCTGTCCTCGGACGGTTTGAATTCCGGTACGAGTTGGGGAATTTTGTTCAGCGGCACCGGCGGCGTAAATTCGATATCCACGAGCCGAACGAAGAGGGGACGCTGGTCGCTCTGGTCGTTTCGATCGAAGGTATAACTGAACGAGTAGCGCACATCAATGCCGTCGCGTTTGAAGGTATAGACATCCTCTCCATTTTCCGGCGAGACCACCTTCTTGAAATACTGATCCCAATCACCGATCGGATAGTACGTGAACACCCGCAGGGCAGCCTTCCGATCCCGAACGGCTTGGGGCATGCCGAGTTTCTCGTGCAGTTCGGCTTGAGTAAGCCCAAGATAGCCGTCGTCAAAGTAGGGACCGCTCCACACTGATTCACGGCCCTGCCACACAAAGCTCACGCACAGGAGAATCACGACGAACAGGCGGGAGACTGTCTGATGCGCCATAGGGATACACTCAGGCTCGAGCCAGACAACAGGAGGCATCGTATCGGCCAGGGTAGTCAATGTCAAGGTAAGGAAGGAGCAATGACTTGCCGTAAAAAGTCCGTTCCCGATATGATGGCCGCTCATTGCAAGCCATTTGCGAGTCACCGAAATCCTGTGCCTTCACCGGCACTCGGTAACAGAAAGACATAGGTAGTCATGCCGGAACCAGACATTCGCGAGTTGCTGCGGGAGCGCATCCTGATTTTAGATGGAGCCATGGGCACGATGATCCAGCGGTACAAGCTGGACGAAGCCGCCTTTCGCGGGGAACGTTTTAAGAATTGGGAGAAGGACCTCAAGGGCCATAACGATCTCTTGAACGTCACTCGGCCGGCCGTCATCGAGGAGATCCACCGGCAGTATTTTGAGGCCGGCGCGGATATCGTCGAGACGAATACGTTTAACTCTCAATCCGTGTCGCTCGCTGACTATGGCATGGACGACCTGGGGTATGAGCTGTCCATGCCGAATGCGCCAGGCGAGCGGCGGCTCAGGTGCTGGCCAAGCAACCGGCACGACATTGCTTTGTCGCCGGCGCGATCGGCCCGACCACGAAAACCTCTTCAGTGTCAACCGATTCCAATGACGCCGCGGCTCGTGGCACCACCTATCAGCAATTGGTGCGCGCCTATAGCGACCAGGTGCGTGGCCTGCTCGATGGAGGGGTCGATCTTCTGCTCGTCGAAACCATCTTCGATACCTTGAACGCCAAGGCGGCATTCTTCGCGATCCAGCACTTGTTCGCGGAAGGGGCGCGGCAGGTCCCAATCATGGCCTCCGTGACCTTCATCCAAGCCGGCAGCAATCGCGGGTTCTCCGGGCAGACTGTGGAAGGGTTTTGGAATTCCGTTTCGCACGTGCCCCTGCTCAGCGTCGGGATGAACTGTGCGCTGGGACCGAAAGAGATGCGCCCGCTGATCGAAGAGTTGTCGCAGATCGCGCCCATCTATGTGAGCAGCCACCCGAATGCCGGGTTACCCAATCCATTGCTTCCGACAGGATTTCCTGAAACGCCGGAGTCTCTGGCGCCCCAGTTGCGAGAATGGGCCGATAACGGATGGCTGAATATTGTCGGCGGCTGTTGTGGGACGACACCGGACCATATCCGCGCGATTGCAGCGGCGGTGAAGGGACTGACTCCCAGGCAGACCCCCAGGGTCGAGCCGTTCCTGCGTCTCAGCGGCCTCGAAGCGCTCACTGTGCGGCCTGAATCGAATTTCGTCAACATCGGCGAACGAACGAACATCACCGGATCACCGGCGTTTTCCAAGCTGATCCTGGCCGGCGACTATGACAAGGCCTTGACCGTCGCGCGCCAGCAGGCCGAAGGCGGCGCACAAATCATCGATATCAATATGGATGAGGGGATGCTGGATTCCAAGGCGGCCATGGAAAAGTTCGTACGCCTCCTGGCTGCGGAGTCGGACATTGCCCGCGTGCCGATCATGGTGGACAGTTCAAAGTGGGAGGTCATCGAAACCGGGCTCCAAAATCTACAGGGCAAGGGAATCGTCAACTCGATCAGCCTCAAGGAAGGTGAGGCGAAATTTCTCGCCCAGGCGCGCCTCATTCGCCGCTACGGGGCAGCCATGGTGGTGATGGCTTTCGACGAACGCGGACAGGCCGACTCGGTCGCTCGACGCATCGAGATCTGTGAACGCTCGTACCGGCTGCTCACCGAACAGGTCGGCGTGCCGCCGCAGGACATTATTTTCGATCCGAACATCCTGACCGTTGCGACGGGACTCGAGGAGCACAACAACTACGCGGTCGACTTCATCGAGGCGACGAGGTGGATCAAGCAACATCTGCCCTTGGCCAAGGTCAGTGGCGGGGTCAGCAATATCTCCTTCTCCTTCCGCGGGAACAACGTCGTCCGCGAAGCGATGCATGCGGCGTTTCTGTACCATGCCATCCAAGCGGGTCTCGACATGGGCATCGTCAATGCGGGGCAGTTGGCCGTCTATGAGGAAATTCCCAAGGATCTGCTGGCGCTGGTCGAGGATGTGTTGCTGAATCGCCGTCCGGATGCGACCGAACGACTGGTCACCTTTGCCGAGACGGTCAAGCAAAAGGGGAAGGCAGTCGTCAAGGACGACGAGTGGCGCACCAGGCCCGTCGAAGAACGATTGGCGCATGCGCTGGTGAAGGGGCTCACCGATTATATCGATCAGGATGTGGAGGAGGCGAGGCAGAAGACGGCCAGACCGCTGGATGTCATCGAGGGACCCTTGATGGCAGGCATGAATGTGGTCGGCGATCTATTCGGATCGGGAAAAATGTTCTTGCCGCAGGTGGTGAAGAGCGCCCGCGTGATGAAGAAGGCTGTGGCCTACCTCATGCCGTTCATGGAGGCGGAGAAACAGCGGCTGGGGACATCGCGCGCGAACGGAAAGGTCCTGCTCGCGACCGTCAAGGGTGATGTGCATGATATCGGCAAGAATATCGTCGGGGTCGTGTTGGGCTGTAACAATTACGAGGTGATCGATCTGGGAGTCATGGTGTCGTGCGAGAAAATCCTGGCGACAGCCCGCGAGCAACAGGTGGACATCGTCGGCCTGAGCGGATTGATCACCCCCTCGTTGGATGAAATGGTGCATGTGGCCAAAGAGATGACGCGGCAGGGACTGGAACTTCCCCTGTTGATCGGCGGGGCGACGACCAGCAAGGCCCACACGGCGGTCAAGATTGCGCCGGCCTATCGCCATGCGACCGTGCATGTACTGGATGCCTCTCGCGCAGTCGGGGTCGTCGGCAGCCTGATCAGCGAGGAGCAACGTGGTGCCTTCGCCGATACCGTGCGGGCCGATTATGACCGAGTCCGGCAGGCGCACCAGGACCGTGGTCCCAAAGTCCTTCGCAGTCTTGATGAGGCGCGAAAACATCGCCTGTCGACCGACTGGAACACTGTGGATATTCCCACCCCGTCGTTTACCGGCCTGCGTACCATCGACCGGCTCCCGCTACGCGAGTTGGTGCCGTACATCGATTGGTCGCCCTTCTTTCACACCTGGGAATTACGGGGACGCTACCCGAGTATTTTTGAGGACGCCACAGTCGGGCCCAAGGCCAAGGAACTGTTCGATGATGCGCAGGCGTTACTGGAGGAGATTATCCGCGGGGAGCTGTTGACCGCCCGAGGGGTGTACGGGTTTTTCCCAGCCAATGCAGTGGGTGATGATATCGAATTGTACAGCGGTGAGGACCGTCGAGACGTCCGGGCAATGCTCCATACGCTCAGGCAGCAGATGGATAAGCCTGCCGACCAATACAATTTGGCGTTGGCGGATTTTATCGCCCCCAAGGAGTCTGGACGAGCGGATTACCTGGGAGCGTTTGCGGTGACGGCCGGCATCGGTGTTGAGGCGCTGTGCGCGAAGTACGAAAAGGATCACGACGACTACAACTCCATCATGACGAAGGCGCTGGCGGACCGGTTGGCGGAAGCCTTCGCCGAATGGCTGCATAAACAGGTCCGGCTGGAGTGGGGATACGGCAAAACGGAATCCCTCACTCTGGAGGACATGATTCGTGAACGGTATCGCGGCATCCGTCCGGCTCCCGGCTATCCTGCTTGCCCGGATCATACTGAGAAACGGACCTTGTTCGATCTGCTGGGCGCCGAAGCTGCCTGCGGAGTGACGTTGACGGAATCATTTGCGATGTTGCCGGCGGCCTCCGTGAGCGGTCTCTACTTCGCGCATCCCGAGGCCAAGTATTTTGCGGTGGGCAAGATCAATCGCGATCAGGTGGATGACTATGCGACGCGTAAGAATCTGCCCGTGAGTGAAATCGAGCGCTGGTTGGCGCCGAATTTGAACTACGATGCGTAGTTGCGAAGAGCCGATGGCAGATAGCAAATAGCTGATAGGGGAGAGCAAGGACGAAGAGGGCTCCGGCCTCTCTGCTATCAGCCATAGGCCATACGCTCTTATCTTCTAACTAGTTCTTGACGGCTTCGAGGGCCGGCGGAAGAGCGGGGGAAGCGGTTCCTGACGTGACGCTTGCAAGGGAGGCCTTGATCCAGTGGTATCGCTCCTCTGCCCAGGCATTGAACGTCTCCGAGTTTTCGAAGACCAATTCCCACGCCTTGGCCGCATCCAGCAACAAGAGTTGGTGCGGCCGATTCCTTCCCGGAAAATAGACGACCAACACGGCCGAGTTGCCGGTGAGGCTGATATCCGTGAAGACGTGAATCATGGCCTCCGCTGGCAGTGAGACGTCGCGCGTCGCCGCCTCGACGAGCGGTTGATAGAGCCGGTGAAGCAGGTGCGTCGTCTCTTCATACGGGCTCGCGGTCCGGAGCAGCCGGGGATTCGGTTTATCGCCGAATAAATTGTCGGTGAGATAGGTCGCCGCTTCCCACGTGGGCATCATGCCCGACGAGGCGAGATGCTCGCAGAGATAGGCGATCCAATTACGTGGACGAGTGATCATCGTGACTCATTCTGATCCTGCGTGGATGGACGATGCCGAGAAGCGGAGAACCAGTTGGGGTCCGCAAATTGGTCGTAAATACGTTTGATATCGTCCATTGAGTTGAAGAAGATATCCAGGAGGTCGGGGTCGAAGTGTTTGCCGCGCTCTCTCAGCATCAGGTCTTTGGCATGGTCAAACTCATAGGCCGGTTTGTAGACCCGCTGAGTTGTGAGGGCATCGAAGTTGTCTGCAATGGCGGTAATCCGTCCCTCCAGGGGAATTCCCTCCCCCGCCAGCCCACGTGGATACCCTGTGCCATCGTATCGTTCGTGGTGGGTCCAGGCGATGAGCGCGGCCACTTTTAGCAGTTCCGAATCGGACCCGGCCAAAATACGATACCCGATTTCCGTATGTTGGGTAATGACCTTGTACTCTTCCGGCGTGAACTTGCCCGGCTTGAGCAAGACGTGGTCGGGGGTCCCGATTTTGCCGATGTCGTGCATGGGGCTGGCCGTGCGGATGAGATCGCATCGCTCGGGGGATAAGCCATAACGACGGGCCAGGAGTTCGCAGTAGTGGCTCATGCGCTGAATATGCTGCGCCGTGGAACTGTCGCGGAACTCGGCGGCGATCGCGAGCCTCTGAATGGTTTCTTCGCGAGACAGCCGCAATTCCTTTTCGCTGCGTTCCAGCCATTCGAGCGCCTGCTGGAGGGCAATCGTCCTGGTCCTGACGACCTCCTCCAGATGCTCCCGGTGCATCGCATTTTCTATTTCCAGTTTGCGCCGCCGTAAGGCGTTGGCCACGTTGATCAACACCTCGTTGGCTTCGAAGGGTTTGATCACATAACCGAAGGCGCCCATGTCGAGCGCGGCGTTAGCGAGGACGGGACTATCAAGGCCCGTAATCATAATGACCGCTGTAGTCGGATATTGGACCAGAATGTGGCGCACGAGATCCATGCCGGATTCACCGGGCATATTCACATCGCACAATACGAGGGCATAGGCCCCTTTCTCCATTCGCTGACGAGCCTCACGGGACTCGCCGGCCAGGGTAACCTGATAACCATGGGGTTCGAGCAGATACCCCAGCAGGCGGCGAATGGGCTCTTCGTCGTCTACGACGAGGATATTGCGGTTGTCGAGGAGAGACGATGGGCTCGTATGTTCGGTGACAGTCTGAATGCTCATAATGTCGCTGGCTCGGTGAGGTAATTTCAGAAAGTGCCCCAAAACTAGAACACTATCGGTCGAACGCGTATAAGTCTAAAGCTCCTGCGACGAAGCCTACGAGAGTTGCACCTTCCGTGCCATTGAAGTTTTCTCCTCTTGGTCCCTGTGATGCTTCCGTTACATCGTCGAGACATATGAGACTACGTTGAAATCATCATGGGATGTTCTGCGGAATGGTGGCGTTTGGTCGCCGCTGACATTCCATTGACCCGTCAACTCTGACGCTGGTGCTACGCGGTGACGAACCAGGGTAGGACCCACCAAGAGGAGCAGCGCCACGTTGCTGATGGATTATACCTTGGTCGTCGGTGAATGCCAGCTGAAACGCAGGTTCGGAGACGGTACATGGCTTGTTGCACGAATTGCTCTTTCGGATCTCCTTCTCTATAATCCGCTTCTTTAGACATGGGTTTCGGGAAGGAGCGCCTGCCAATGGGAAGCAGTGCCGGGTTGGGTCGAATCGATGGGCGACGACGGGAGCAAATTCGTCCGGTCAAGATCACGCGCAACTTCATCAAACATGCTGAAGGATCGGTCTTGATCGAAATGGGCGATACGAAAGTGATCTGCACGGCTTCGGTGGAAGAAAAAGTCCCTCCCTTTTTGAGAGACAAGGGACGAGGATGGGTTACAGCGGAATATGCGATGCTTCCGCGGGCGACTCACGACCGTTCTCCCCGAGAAGCGGTGAAGGGCAAGCAGGGCGGGCGCACGTTGGAAATTCAACGCCTTGTCGGGCGCGCTCTGCGCGCCGTGATCGACACCTCGCGATTGGGCGAGCGGACCATTTGGATTGATTGTGACGTGATTCAGGCCGACGGTGGAACCCGCACCGCGTCCATCACTGGCGCCTTTATCGCGCTTGCTGATGCCGTGGCCGTCTTGAAACAGAAAGACCTCGTGAAGAAAAACCCGCTCACCGACTACCTGGCGGCGATCAGTGTGGGCAAGGTCGGGGGTCAGGTTCTGGTGGACTTGGCCTATGAGGAAGATTCCCAAGCGGAAGTCGACCTGAATCTGGTCATGACGGGAGCGGGTGGCTATGTCGAAGTGCAGGGCACGGCCGAACGCACTCCGTTTGAGAAGAAAGACATGGATGAATTTCTTGATCTCGGGTGGAGGGCCATTCGGGAACTGATTGAGTTGCAGAAATCATTGATTGGCTCGCTTGGCTGACCATGCAGATTGTGCTGGCCACCAGAAATCAACACAAGAAACAGGAATTGGTCGCGCTCCTTCAGGATGTTCAGGTCGTGATCAGAACCCTGGATGATTTTCCTGAAGCGCCGGATGTCATAGAAGACGGCGACACCTGTGAAGCCAACGCCATGAAGAAAGCCGTGGAAATCTCGCGATATACCGGGTTACCGGCAGTGGCGGATGACACAGGGCTGGAGGTCGATGCGCTCGGGGGACGCCCGGGCGCGTTCGCAGCGCGTTTCGCCGGCGAACATGCCAGCTACGAAGACAATTGCCGGAAACTGCTGCATGAGCTTGAGGGCGTTCCTCCAGCAAAACGCGGGGCTCGGTTCGTGACCGTGGCGGCCATCGCGTTTCCTACCGGTGAGACGGCCTCCGTACGCGGCGTGCTGGAAGGGTCAATTGCAGAACGGCCAGCCGGTTCGCATGGGTTTGGATACGATCCGGTTTTCCTCGTGCCGGAGCAACATCAGACGCTGGCCCAGCTACCTCCGGAGATAAAAAACAACATCAGTCACCGTGCCCGCGCCTTGAGGCAGGCCAAGCCGCTTCTGTTGCAGATGATGGCCGAACGCAGTCCAGTCGGGGCGTAGCGCAGTCTGCGGTAAACCCCAACGTGCGGTTCAGGTCGTCGGCCCAGTAGGTGATTCACGGGCCGGTCAATCATTTGCTCTGGCCGTCCATCGTCCTGTCGCTCACTCTGTTCGTTCCTTCTCGTCCCCGTATCGCGACCTTCGGTCATCGCCCCGGCAGCCTGTCCTCCAAGAAGTTCGCAGGAAAGCACATGACCATCCTGAACAAGGGGCGGCGCGATCCTTCGCGACGTGGTCATCAGTCCCTTATCCATTCCAATCTGTCACAGATGATTGTTTCGTGACGGTGACTGATCCGCGCACTTCTTCGTGATGGAGCCGGCAGCAAGGAGTGTCGTCGAGGAGTTCAACGTGGCGAAGTAGGCCAACCTTTTTCTGCCATGCAGCGCCGATAGGTTTCGTAGGGATTGGAAAGCGACGTTTGCGAATACTGAATGCATAGACTGTTGTCGTAGGCCTGTCGCTCAGCGGACATGCGCCCACGGCTCGCCGGCTCATCGTCGCTTGCCCCAGCCGGACGTGTGTGGAGATCAGGCGCAAGAGGGACATGGTCGCGAGAGACGCTCTCTTTGGGACCGACAGTGTCGCTGGGAGCGGTCGATCCAGCCGGGCCGGTCTTTGGCAACAGGGTTTCGCGCGGACCATGGTCTGGCCCGGCACTGGGCCTGGTGTTGATCGTCACGCAATGAGGGTACCCGTAGGGATCCAAGACGACTCGCTCAGTGGGACAAGGAGCCTGCTTGGCTGCCTGGCCGTGGGGCGAAGGACCTGCGAGGGGTTGCAATTTCACCCATTCATACCCTCGCGCGACCATACACTTGCCGTAGAGATGGGAGCCGGCCTGTGACTCGGTCGGATGTCGAGTGAGGATGGTATCCCCCGCCGGCGCTTTATCTTCAGTCACCTGCTCGATGCCCTCTCGCGCACATTCCAGAGAGTCGCGGTGATACTCCGGGCTTACGCCGGGATCAGGCATGCCCGGCTTAGTCCAAAACCCCTGTTCCACGGGCTGACAAGAAGCACAGACCAGCAGGGCGAGCATCAATGCATTCAAGACACTCATCGTTTTCGGCGCCACGCTTATGGCGGAAGAAGGAGAGGGCATAGCGACCTGATCAGCCAACGATATTGCCACCACCTGGGAGTATAAACCGCCCTTCCATGCAAGCACTACCGTGTCGGGAGCAAGTGTCATCCTGAAATGTTTTCTTCACTAGCGAGCCGACGTGTGTCAAATCCATGAGGTGAACATCACACCCGCTGTCAATCGTCGAACCGGGGGTGGATTATCAGGAAGCAAACCTTGTTGACCAACTATTCGCACCTGTGAGAACATCCGATGCGCCGGCTGATACCAATGGCAACAAGCGAGTGAGTTAAGGCTTGCCAGCCACGCTAAGATGATAAGGTGTTTCGCGGTAACGAACTCCTTGGCGCTGGCGGTTCTCACGATGTCGGGGCGTAGCGCAGCCCGGTAGCGCGCCTGCTTTGGGAGCAGGATGTCGGAGGTTCAAATCCTCTCGCCCCGACCACTTTTCAGCCATTCTGGAGTTTCCATTCCCGGTTCAAATCACGGTTCCGGATTCCTCCGGCGTCGATTTTCTCCCTCCATAACTGACCACCGTTCGGACGTCTCCTCCAAGTGAGTAGCGCGCGGCGGACGAACCGTCTGATAAGTTCGTGCCCGAATGCCGAGACGTCCCTTGGTCGAGTGCTGTTCCCTGCATGGCGGGCCTTGAGTGAAGATGCGTCGCGTCGGGGCGGCCGTCGACATCGGGATATCACACAGCCGGGCATCGTGATTCTCCTGGATCCGAGGCGAGATTGTCTCGGTCAATAAAAGGGCTCTTGCTCTTTGCGACCTGCGGCTGGCTGAAGGACTTGAAATCGGCGAGCCCGCGTCTCGCTGCCCTACATACCCGCGCATATGCCTGGGAGCATAGCGTTCGATATCTACTCTAAGGACAGTCGGGATAGTGCCTGGACAGTTTTAAAGATTCCGAGCGATCCCCAGTGTTTTCGGATGATTTTCGCGTGTATCCTCGCCGCCTTGCTAAGGGACACATCTTAACGTATAAATGCCAACTCAACGTATCACTGGTCCTTTGGGACGGCTCTACCGGACGCCGGAATCTCAGAGTTTCGATTTCCGAGAGCCGCGTCATCCTGCTGCACTGAACTGAGAAGAGCTGGGTTGGCACAGCGACCAGCCACGCAGATCGTCAAGGACTTGACTCAAGCCGCTCAAAAGGTTCACAGATACCTCCAGCAGAACACGCCAGGAACACTTAGTGAAGATGCTGTTGAGCACGCATTTTGTAAGTATTGGAAAGCAGGGGCGCCCGTAGCTCAGTCGGATAGAGCATCAGCCTTCTAAGCTGAGGGTCGTTGGTTCGATTCCAACCGGGCGCGCCACGACCACCCTTCTTGATCATGC
>JAJONL010000219.1 GCA_021323395.1 Nitrospira sp. | reverse complement strand
TGCAGTCGGCCGATGAGTTCCCTGACGGCCTGATGATCTTCGTAGACAGAGTCAATAATATCTTCCCCGATCTCTGCGGCCGTCTCTTCATCCTTGTCATGGTCGCCCATCTCTTCCTCGTCCATGTTCAGCACTTCAGCGCCGTCGATGTCACCATCGCCTTGCTGCAGCTCACCCAACTCGCCGAGATCTGCCTCGCTTCGAAGGGCGCGATAAAATATCTCTTCCTCCAGCGTGGCGTGAACCTCCAGTTCTTTAAATAGCTGTTGTGAGACCTCCTCTTGGCGGCTCTCGTCTCCCGACTCGAATTCGTGGAACAGTCTTTCGACTGTCCGATGGTCTTGTTGCAACATCTGGACAACGTCAGCGGATAAGGCTTCGGTTTCCTTTTTACTCAACGCAATTGAATTCTGCTTATGCCTCGACATGCCACAGCCCCTTTCATGTGATGGATGGCGCATTCCGTGTCATTCCTTACTTGCCTTACTTGCCGTCAGTTTCCTTTTATCCGTTCACGACCGTGCCGCCGTTGGGATGGAGCACCTGCCCGGTCATATACGACGAGTCGTCCGATGCCAGAAACAGGTAACAGGGCGCCACCTCTTCCGGCTGGCCCACCCGTTTCAACGGCACATCCGAACCGAAGGTCTCCACTTTTTCCGTGGGGAAGGTCGAGGGAATAAGCGGCGTCCAGATTGGACCAGGCGCCACCGCGTTGACCCGGATTCGTTTGTCGGCCAGCGCTTGTGACAACGATCGGGTGAACGACACGATGGCTCCCTTGGTGGCTGAATAATCCAGGAGATGCCAGCTGCCTTTATAGGCTGTCACCGACGTCGTATTGATAATGGCGCCGCCTTCAGGCAAATGGGGAAGCGCCGCCTGCGTCATGTAGAAAAATGAAAAGATATTGGTCCGAAAGGTGCGCTCAAGCTGCTCGGGAGAGATTTTTGTGATGCTGTCCTGCGGATGCTGCTCCGCGGCATTATTGACAAGGATGTCCACATGGCCGAACTCCTGGAGCGTACGGTCCAGGCACTCATTGCAAAACCGTATGGTTCCGACGTCGCCTGCCATTGCCAGGCATCGGCGACCTTCCTTCTCGACGAGTTGAGCGGTCTCCTGGGCGTCCTCATGCTCATTGAGATAGACAATGGCCACATCCGCGCCTTCCCTCGCAAACGCGATCGCCACCGCTCGTCCGATCCCGCTGTCCCCTCCGGTAATGATTGCAACCTTCCCCAGCAGCTTTCCCGTGCCCTGGTGATGGGAATCGTCTGATTTCGGGCGGGGAGTCATCTCCGATTCCAATCCTGGGCGATGATCTTGCTGCTGCGGAGGTTGTTGTTGCTTTGCCATAACGACAGAACTCCTTTCGCCTGGCCCAACCAGGGTAGGTGGTGGGTCACTCGATTCCTTGCAAGATAAAGACCCTTGATCTCTAGTCCGTGAGTCAGTGGTGAGAACAACGCCGTCATTACAAGCCGCGGTTTCCCTGTCGTCCTTGGTTTTGTAAATCTCACTTTCTCGGTAACGGGCGGCTGGACCCATCTCAAGAAGCGGACGAACAAAGACAGGATGTCTCCGCTCGGACAATCTGTCCGAAGTTTTTTCTCAGATTCCGAACCGACCGACTTCGTTGTGCCCCCGCCTGACTCAGGAGATTATCTCAGCTGGTCATTGAGACTGTGACCAACAGCTCAGCAGATCTGAAAGAATGCCTTATTTGTTCCGTTTTCCGCGACTGGCGCGGTCGCCGGAGGAGGCGATTTTGGAACGTGACGCGGTAGGAGGAGGCTCGGATTGCAGAGCAGCCTGCCGCTCCTGGTAGTCTTCCGCTGAAGCCGGGTTCAATTCCCATCGTGCCTCATCACGCGCGGCCGGCTTCTCGCTGAAGTCCAACGGCTCGTTATCCTGGTACGTTATCCCAGCAGCCGCGCCGATTTCATCCACCAGATCTTGATCAGGCGTAGGATTGGATCCGCCCGGGGTTTCTGTCCCGGCGTCAATTCCCTGCGAAGGTACATCAGGGTCTCCGCCGCTCAACGCGGTGCGGTCGCTATCGGATCGCTCGGCCCTGCCGCTCAGTTGCGCCGACGTGCTCACGGTCTCGAGGAGGTGGGAATGCTTCGGTTTCCGACGGCGGTTCATTATCGTAATAGTCGCGGATTTGTTGATCGGCGTCGGTGATGGTTTTGTGACCTGCTGGTTTCATGTGTTCCCCATGATAAAAGGTGTGTCCGACATCGAATGTAAAACACAGACCGTGGTGAGGCGCTCATCGTACCATCGGCCGCATTGCGAGACCTGCAGTCGGACCAGCAAGACAGGCGGTCTCCGACAGCCTGTTCCCTGTCTGATTCAAGATTTTTCTTCTGAAGGATTGGAGGTCGTCGGCACGAGCTGAAAAAATGAATCGGCTATCGGGCCCAATTTGACGTGTCGATACTCCACCATCCAGTCGCCGTTTTTCTTGGCGAGTTTGAGCGTAAATTGAATATCGGTCGCAATCCATTGGTAATAGGTTTCGATCTGTCCGCCCGGCAGTGACACCGTCACTTCGTACAGCGTCGTGGGATGCCCGTCTAATTGTTGGGTGCCGATGGCCTCGCGGGATTTCTCATTCTCCAGCCCTGTGGTCAAGTGGAGCGCATAGTCATGGTGAAATGAGACGACTTTGAAGTGACGAGTGGACGGCATGAGATGCCATACCTGGTCACGATCCTGTCTGACGATCGTAATACTGACTGGTCCGTTGCCGTTGTGTTCGAGTCGCCACATCTCATCTCGATAGAAGATCCGGGCATGGTGGAGACCCCGATCCGTGCGAGTGATCCTGTCGGCGGTGAACTCCAGGGCCTCACTCGGGACAGACAGTCCCGCATACAGAGACATTGCCAATGTCATTGCCGTGAGCCGTTTCATGATTGTCTCGCGCGGAGCGACCGGCCAAATCGCGATGCTGAGCCCGTCCGATCAGCCATGTGAGTAGGGCAAGCTCCATGCCGGAATGGTCCCACGTTTCTGCCGGTTATTTTATGCGCGGATTCCAAAACATCCTCAGCGGTGCGGCCAAACTTTCCTGGATCGGACAAACTGTCCAAAAGTGACTCACGACTTTCGTTGGATGAGGAACGCGTCCGCTTCACTGTAATCAGGCACTTCGATAAGCCGCGCCCTGCTTGAGCTGCTTTTGAGGGGGATAGAAACCCACCCTCACCGGGGAGGGGGGCAGGCGGGATTGGTTTCGGAGCGGGTGCAGGAATAGGCGAAGGGGGCAACGGCTTCGGCATAGGGCCCGGAACGGGCGCGGG
>JAJONL010000090.1 GCA_021323395.1 Nitrospira sp. | reverse complement strand
TCGTCATTGGCATCGGTCTGAACATCAATGCCGTTCTCGACAGTTTTCCCGATGAGCTCAAAGCCGACGCCACCTCACTCGCGGCAGCATGCGGCCGGAACCTCGACCGCGTGACGATCCTTGCCGACCTCTTCTCCCGGCTCGAACAACGCATGGATCGTCTCTTCCTCGACGGTCCGGCGGCGATGATCGAGGAATTCGCACTACGTTGTTCGACCCTCGGCAAAAGAGTCCGCGTGACCTTGGAGGAACAGGGCGTGGTCCAGGGCATAGCCGAATCGATAGGCCCGGATGGCTGTCTCTGCCTTCGTGTGGCACCCGATGCCGGCTCAGCGCTGTCTGGTTCTCTTCTCGAAGTCAGAAGCGCGGAACTGGTCCATGTACGAGGGTGAAATTCTACGTGCATTTGCGATAAGGTAGGGACCGGAATGCTGCTGGCCATCGACATCGGGAATACGAATGTGGTCTGGGGCCTGTTCGAGGGCTCCACCTTGCGCGGTCATTGGCGCCTGGCCACGGAATCCCGGAGAACCGACAATGAATACGGCATTCTATTGCTGAACCTGCTCCAGAATGCCGGCTTCACCCCGGTCCAGATTACCGGCTGTATTTTTTCCAGCGTCGTGCCCGCGCTGACCGCGACGTTCGAGTCGATGGTGCAGACCTATTTTCATCACACTCCGGTGATCGTCGGACCCGAGACCGACTCCGGACTGGTGATACGTTACGCCAACCCGAAGGAAATCGGCAGCGACCGCATCGTCAATGCCGCTGCGGCCTATTCGCGCTACCGCTCTGATCTGATAATCGTGGACTTCGGTACGGCCACCACCTTTTGCGCCGTGACCAAGTCCGGCGAATACCTCGGCGGAGTCATCGCACCCGGCCTCGGCATTTCGGCGGACGCATTGTTTTCTCGCACTGCCAAATTGCCGAAAGTGGAGATCATCCGGCCCAAGACGGTCATCGGCGCCGACACCGTCGGAGGCATTCAGAGCGGCCTCCTCTTTGGATATGTAGGTCTGGTCGATGGTATCGTCCGCCGCATGGAACGGGAACTGGGCCACCCCACCACTGTGATCGCGACCGGCGGTCTCGCGTCGATCATCGCCCAGGAAACCGAATCCATCCGCGAAGTGCGCCCATTCCTGACGTTGGAGGGGTTGGAACTGTTGTACCACCGACACTGTCAGACATAGAACTTCCTTCCTCGCGTGTTCGCTCTTTCTCCGAACCTCCATACCGATTGGAAAAAACGATGATTTCTTCACAGTTACCGTTGACTTCGATTCTCACGTGGCTATCTCAACCCCCAGTGTAGGTGAGACTATGGCTGAAGACGACAATAAGACACACAGTATCGATAACTTAGATGCTCCAGTGGAGGACTCCATGGAAGGAGCCTCTGATTTCCAACAAACGCTGGAGTCCAAAACGGACGAGTGTGCCGCGCTCAACGAGAAGTATCTGCGGCTGGCCGCCGAGTTCGACAACTATAAACGCCTGGCCCAGCGAGACCTGCGGGACCAGATCAAGTTTGGGAATGAACAAATTCTCAAAGAACTGCTGCCGGTGGTGGACAATTTGGAAAGGGCCATCAAGTCCTCCAAAGGGGCGAGTCCTCTCGATGCCTTGACGCAGGGCGTGGAATTGACGCTCAAACAGCTCATGAGCGCCCTCGCCAAGTTTGGCGTCACCGCAGTCGAGAGTGTGGGACAGAACTTTGATCCGGCGACACAGCAGGCGGTCGCCCAGGTCCCATCAGACACCGTCCCTGAAAACCATGTCGTGGAAGAGTATCAAAAAGGATATCTCCTCCAAGATCGCATCCTGAGGGCAGCCATGGTGACCGTTTCAACCGGAGCGCCAAATTAGAGCGCCAATGGCACGCTACCCATCGATCGTCAAGAGAATAGCCGGCACGTTCACATACTGATATCTTTTGCGAAGGAGCCAACCCATGGGCAAAGTCATCGGAATCGACCTCGGCACGACGAATTCCTGCGTCGCCATCATGAGTGGTGGAGACCCGGTCGTCATCGCCAATGCAGAAGGAAGCCGCACAACCCCCTCGGTCGTCGGTATTACCGACAAGAACGAGCGCTTGGTCGGGCAAATTGCCAAGCGGCAAGCCATCACCAATCCTGAAAACACCATTTTCTCCGTGAAGCGGTTGATGGGCCGCAAATTCAAGAGCAAAGAAGTGCAGGAAGCCATGAAGCGCCTCCCCTACAAAGTGGTGGAAGCGGATAACGGCGACGCGCATGTCGAATTGCGCGGCAAGCGTTATAGCCCACCGGAAGTCTCGGCGATGATTCTGCAGAAAATGCGGCAGACCGCCGAAGATTACCTCGGGGAAAAGGTCACCGAAGCGGTTGTCACGGTCCCCGCCTACTTTGACGACAGCCAGCGGCAAGCCACCAAAGATGCCGGGCAGATCGCCGGTTTGAACGTGCTCCGCATCATCAACGAACCGACGGCGGCCTCTCTCGCCTACGGACTCGACAAGAAAAAAGACGAGCGCATCGTCGTGTACGACCTCGGCGGCGGGACGTTCGACGTGTCCGTGCTCGAGATCGGCGAAGGCGTGTTCGAAGTGAAGTCCACGAACGGCGACACCTATCTGGGTGGCGATGACTTCGATCAACGCGTGATGGATTGGCTGGTCGAGGAGTTTAAGAAGGACCAGGGCATCGACTTGCGCAAAGACCGCATGGCGCTACAGCGGCTCAAGGAAGCGGCCGAACGGGCGAAGATCGAGCTCTCCTCCTCGCAGGAAAGCGAAATCAATCTGCCGTTCATCACGGCGGATGCCAGTGGCCCGAAGCATATGGTGCTGAAGCTGACCCGCGCCAAGCTGGAACAGCTTGTTGATGACCTCATCCAGCGGACCATCGAGCCTTGCCGAAAAGCGTTGGCTGACGCCGGCGTGAGCGCCAAGGACATTCAAGAGGTGGTGTTGGTCGGGGGTATGACCCGGATGCCGAAAGTCATCCAGACCGTAAAAGATTTCTTTGGGAAAGAGCCGCATCGCGGCGTGAACCCCGACGAAGTGGTCGCCATCGGAGCCGGCGTGCAGGGCGGTGTGTTGAAGGGCGAAGTGAAAGATGTCTTGCTGTTGGATGTCACGCCATTATCGCTCGGTATTGAGACCCTTGGCGGGGTCTTTACGAAACTGATCGAACGCAACACCACGATTCCGACGAAGAAGAGCCAGGTATTCTCGACCGCCGCGGACAATCAGACGGCCGTGACCATTCGGGTCTTCCAAGGCGAACGTGAAATGGCGAATGACAATAAACTGTTAGGGCAATTCGATCTCGTCGGAATTCCGCCGGCCCCGCGGGGAATGCCACAGGTCGAAGTGTCCTTCGACATCGATGCCAACGGTATCGTCCATGTCGCGGCCAAAGACCTGGCCACGCAGAAGGAACAGTCCATAAAAATTACGGCCTCCAGCGGCCTCAGCAAAGATGAAGTCGATAAGCTCGTCAAAGATGCCCAGGCCCATACGGAAGACGACAAGAAGCGTCGCCGCACGGCCGAAGCCCGGAACCAGGCCGACTCGCTGCTATATACGACGGAGAAAAACCTCAGCGAGCACGGTGATAAGATCGGTGAGGACGACAAAACCAAGATCACCGAGGCGATCGCCGGACTCCGCAAGGCAATGGAAGGCGACGATCCTGCCGCCATCGAGTCCGCGACACAAACGTTGACGGCGGCCTCTCACAAGCTGGCCGAAGAGATGTACAAGAAAGCCTCGGCGGCGGCAGGCGGCGGCGACGCGAGCGCCACTGGCGGAGACGGCGGCGCTTCGCAAGCCAAGACTGACGAGAAGGTTGTGGATGCGGAATTCGAAGAAGTTGACAAAGACAAAAAGTAAATCTCCTCACCACTGTTCGTACGGCCGGGTTCCTCCGTTGTGGGGAACCCGGTCGTGCCGCACAGTAGACCGGATACAGACTTCCCGTGGCTAAACGCGACTACTACGAAACACTCGGCATTGAGCGCAACGCCTCTGATGACGAGATCAAGAAGGCATTCCGCAAACTCGCCCGCCAGCACCATCCGGATCTCCACGCGTCTCCTGAACACAAAAAGTCAGCGGAAGAAAAATTCAAAGAAATCAATGAGGCGTACGAGGTCATCAGCGACCAGGATAAACGGCGACAGTACGATACCTTCGGCCACGTAGGCGGCGCGCAAGGGGCCGACGGGTTCGGGGGTCAAGGCGGATTCGGCGACATCTTCAACGATATCTTTGAAGATTTTTTCGGCCAACCACGCGGGCGCGCGCGGGCCGAACGCGGCAACGACCTGCAATACAACCTCGATATCACGTTCGAGGAGTCGGTCTTCGGAAAGGAAGCGAAGCTTAAGATTCCACGCTGGGAAACGTGCGCCGACTGCAAAGGCACAGGCGCCAAATCAGCCACGGCCATTAAGATGTGCCCGGCCTGTAAAGGGCAAGGCCAGTTGCGTTTCCAGCAGGGCTTTTTCAGCGTCAGCCGCCCTTGTGGTCAGTGCGAAGGCGTCGGACAAATCATTACCGAACCCTGCCAGGTCTGCGGTGGACGGCAACGGATTCGAAAAGAACGCATGCTCTCGGTGCAGATTCCCGGCGGCATCGAAACGGGCATGAGATTACGCCTTGCGAATGAAGGCGAGCATGGAGTCCAAGGCGGCCCGCAAGGAGACCTGTATGTCGCCGTGACAGTCAAACCGCATCCGCTATTTCGCCGCGAGGGACAGGATGTCGCGTCCGATCTACCCGTGAATCTCGTCACGGCTATTCTCGGCGGCCGCGTTGAGGTGCCGACCCTCAAAGGGAACACCTTCATGAAGATTCCTGCCGGCACCCAGCCGGACAAAGTCCTCAGATTGAAGGGACTGGGATTCCCCAGCCTCAAAGGCGGCTCAACCGGCGACCAGCTCTTCAACGTCAAGGTCGAGATCCCGACGAAGCTCAGTTCGCGGCAAAAGGACCTGCTCGAGGAGTTCGCCAAAGAAAGCGGCTATACCAAAGACACCGAGGGTGAAGGATTTCTGGATAAGATGAAAACATTTTTCGAGTAGATCGTCCCCATCCCGCCTGATCCTCCGCCCACCATGCCGGCATTTTTCATCCCTTCATCCGACATTCGCGGCGCTGAGATCACGCTCACCGGCGACCTCTGCCATCATCTGCGCGCCAGCCTCAGGGTCAAACCAGGAGAATACCTCTGGCTCACTGATGAGTACCGACGACGCTATCGGACGGAGGTCATGGAGGTGGCGCAGCAGCGGATGACGGTCCGCGTTCTTGATCAACGAGAAGGCCCGGTTGAAACCGGGCCGGCCGTGCTGCTCGCGCAGGCGTTACTCAAAGGTGATCATATGGACTGGGTCGTGCAGAAGGCGAGCGAGTTGGGCGTTCGGACGATTCTTCCTTTGATCGCCCGGCATGGCATCGTGCGACCGCAAGCCGGACGCGTTGCGACCCAGGTGTCACGGTGGCAGCGCATTGCGACAGAGGCGGCGCAGCAATCCGAACAGTGGCAGCTCCCACGTGTGTTGGAGCCGCTGGAATCCCGGCAATTTTTCTCAGGGCCCGCTTCCAGCGGATCACTCGTTCTGGCGGAACGCCGAGAGGCGGTGGGATTATCGAACGTGCCGTTGCCCGCGTCCCTCACGGAACCCCTGGCATTGATTGTCGGTCCTGAAGGAGGATGGGCGCATGAGGAGCTCTCGCTGGCCCTCGCGCAAGGATGTCTTGCCGTCAGCCTCGGCGCGCACATTCTCCGAGCGGACACCGCCGCCGTTACCGCGCTCAGTATCGTGCAGAGTCGTTTGGGACGATTGGGATGATGGCGCACGGAGAGACTCAGTGACCTTACTTCCGGCCGGAGCTGATTGCGATGATGGTTCCCCCCTCGCCGGCCGCCCATCCTGCGCTCGCGCGTGGAAAACTCAGGGCCATCAGGGAACGTTTGACAGGACTGGTCTCCTCAATCCAATTATAGCCCGCATCGTTGGTTCTTAGGATCTGACCATGCTCTCCTACGATCCAGCCCTGCTGGGCATCGGTGAAACGCACCCGGATCAGGTCAGTGAGTTTGTTGCAAGTCCGTCCGCAGGGTAACGTGCGATCGATCCAATTGGTTCCTCCGTCGGTCGTTTGGAACAATGCGCCCGCATTCCCGACCACCCAGCCGTTTGCCTCGTCCGCATAAGCCACATCGAAAAATGTCGCTGAGCTCTGACTCGCTTGCGGTGTCCAGGTCGCACCGCCGTCAGTGGTGGTAAGAATTGTGCCTAAGGCCCCCACGATCGTGCCATGTTGCTCATTCGTCACTGCAATGGAATGAAGCGCGGCGCTCGTGCCGCTGGTTTGATCGGTCCAGTTTTCTCCCCCATCCGTCGTGTGAAGAATCGTACCGCTGCCGCCGACCATCCAGCCCCTCAGAGGCGAGACAAATGCAATCCCATACAATGGCGCCTGGGTCGACACGACGGTCACGTTCCAGGTCTCTCCGCCGTCTTGGCTTGTCCGCACCGTTCCATTGGCGCCCACGACCCACCCGCGACGGGCATCACGAAAATAGACGGCCGTCAGCAACGACGACGTTCCACTGGACACCTTCTTCCATTTCCGGCCGCCGTCGGTCGTCTTGAGAATGGTGCCACCGGAACCGACCGCCCAGCCGAGTTGAGGATCATGGAAGAACATCCCCAACAGGGTGGCCTCGGAACCACTCTTTTGCATGGCCACGGTAGCCCGGATCTCCGGGGAAGCCGCCTCTGCCGTGCCTGCGCACAGGAGGGCGATGAGCAACCACGATGCAACTGCCAGAATGTGCAAGGTACGACGCCTCATTAATGAAAATCGCTATTCTCCGGATTAGGATTCCGCCAATAACTGGCATCCGGCAATCCCGTGGGTTGGATGGTAAATGTGCCGGCTTCGAGCGTGAGCCACTTCTTCGGGGTGCAGCAGGAGCCGTCCGGCAGGAGATCCCACGACCCACGGCGGACCACGAGGGGCCCCGACGTCAGATCCGGATTAAACTCGCCGAGCTTGCCCACTCCATAGGAATGTCGATGGGGAATCTTGACTTTGATTTCCGTGTCCGTCCACGACTGCACGATCGCGCCGACCCCGTTGAACAGGACCTCGGTGCGCGACACGTTCTCTCCCAATTCCGGGGCCATCCTCGCATAGACACTGTCCGTGATGACCTTGCTCGGCTCGGCGGTTTTGAGAAACTTGCCAAATCCGCTGCAGCAGGTACCGTCAGGCTTGGGGGTATTGGCGGCTCGTTTCACGACCACTGGACCACTCTTCGCGCTGTACGGCACCCAGACATCGATCCGGTCGTTACCCCAGCGATAGACGATGGACGGCACGCCGCCGATTTCCACGGTATTTTCACTCAACGAAAAATCCAGATAATTGTAGGGGGTCGATCCGGCTTCGGAGTAGAACCCGAAATTTTCTCCGGTAATTTTCAGCAAGGTTCCGATAGGAGCTTGCGAGGGCGTGAGACCAGTCGCACGGGGTACCTGCACCGTATAGGTTCCGACGGTGCGCTCCCGGCCATTCCGTTTCATGACAACCGGACCGCTCTGCGCATCCAACGGCACATGCACGACGATGGCCGTATCGCTCCACTGGGACACCGTTGCGGGTCGACCGCCGAACGTGACTCCGTCCTCCGGATTCCTTGCCGCGCCAAATCCTTTCCCGAAGAGCACCACTTTGGTGCCTACCGGCCCACTGACGGGATCGACTCGAACCGAGGCCAGGACTTTCACCGGCATCGCATTGCTCACCACATGCCGAACCGGCGCGCAGCATGACCCGTCGGCGAGCGGATCTGAGGAGGCCATGCGGACCACGACCTCGCCGGTCTGGACATTCGCCGGGAGTTCCACCTCAATCTTGTCGTTTCGCCACTTGCGCACACGCACCGTCACGTCCCCGACGACGACGCTGTTGACGCCGAAAATCGTGTTGGGATCGCGCGGTCCGGCGGTATTGCCGAAATGTTCGCCGGTGATTTCCAGGAGCGCCCCCGGCTCGGCTTCCGCAGGCGATAGCGAGACGATCGTCGGCTGCAGACGTGTGAACCCTCCTGCCTTAAGACGCTTTTTCCCTATCATGACGTCCACTGGTCCGTTCGTAGCCTGGGAAGGCACGCGGACTTCGATGAGATCCGGCTCCCACCGTTGGATGAGGGCTGGCGCCCCCCCGAACATCACCTGATTGTAACGCGTCGATTTAAAAGGGCCGAAGCCCTTGCCGCTGATTGAGAGCGTCGCGCCGGGCACGGCTGCATTGGGATGGAGCGCCGGGGGTTCAGCCTGGGCAACCTTCGGAGAAAATATCCCCGCCAGAACAACGGCGCCGACGATGACATGGATGATGGATTTCATGGGATGGTACTCCCTAGCGACAACCAGCGAGTGAGTCCGGCCAGAAGACCCTGAACGCGGCTTCAATGAGCACATGGCAGACAAGCGCCCCGCACGTGGCACAGAAACCCCACGCAATTGAGGCAGAAGGGCCGGATGGGGGGTGCGGCGTAATGTTAACGAGCTTTGGGACTATAACAAGCGGATTTTTTTGATGTCAAGGCGATTGGAGGATGTGAGCGCGACGAGGAGAATCGGCGTCTAGCAGGGTGCGGAAAAAGTCCGCCAGCGGCGTTCTCGCATCGATCAGTGGCTCACCGTACGGCAAGAGTACGATTCGCCACTTCCCTCGCTGCGGCCTTGCTGGACGGCCTTTTTGCGCATCCTGCACACTATTCTGATACCAGCACGCCACCTGAGCTAATCGCGGCGTATTGTGCGAAAATCGAGTTTTTCCGCAGCCTGCTAGGAAGGTGTCACCTGAACCAACAATTCAAGTTCAATCGCCGCATGCAACGGCAATTCCGCAGCCCCAAGCGCCACTCTGGCATGTCGACCACGCTCGCCAAAAATCTGGACCAGTAAATCAGACGCCCCATTGATGACAGCAGGCTGTTGTACAAACCCCGTGGCCGATGCGACATGACCTACCACCCGCACGATTCGTTGCACGCGATCCAAGGAACCCAGTTCATGTTTCACCACCGCCAAGGCATTGAGCAAAGCCAATCCGGCGGCCTCCGCGCCGCGCTCCACCGTGACTCCTTCGCCGAGCTTTCCCGTGATGACGACCTGACCGTCGCGAAACGGCAACATGCCGCTCAGATAGAGCAGATCGCCGACGAGGACCGCCGGCACGTAACTCGCCACCGGTTTGGGAGGAGCCGGCAACTCGATGCCGAGTGATTTCAACGTGGTTTCAATCGACACGAGGCATCCTTTCTCTCACGTCTCTACCGGGAACGCAGGGCATCGAGAAAGCTGTCGCCCCAAGGAAGCCTGGTCGCCCCCAGCGCCTCACCGATCGTCTGGCCGAGGTCTGCTGCGGTCGTCCTGGTCCCGACATTCACACCCCGCGCGAGCCGGGGTCCGGTCATCAGACAGGGCACATACTCCCGTGAATGCCCCGGCATTGGCCGGGCGCAATCGAAGCCATGATCGCCGGTAATGATCAGGACATCGCCGATCTTGAGACATTCCTGCAGCTCGCGAAGCCGGCGATCGAATTGTTGCAGTGCGGACACCGTGGTGTGGAAATCGGGGCCGATCATCGGGAGGTTCGCATAGATCAAACCACGGGGCACCTTACTGAACATTCCTATCACTTCGTCCATGACCGTCTCCGGCTGAAACAGGGGCACGGACCTGGTCACCCCGCGCCCACTGAACAGATCACCGACTTTCCCCACTCCGATAACCAGTTGGCTGGCACGGCTCAAGTGGTCCAGTAACGTGAGTCCCGGCGGCTCGACCGCAAAATCGCGTCGCTGCTGCGTCACAGTGAACGCGCCAGGCTGGCCAGTAAATGGACAGGCCACGACGCGCACGATGGGTAGGAGTTGCTTCAGCAGCTTTCTCGCTTCGCGCGCCAGACGATAGAGCTCCTCCACCGGCGTCACCTGCTCATGCGTCGCCAGGAACATAGTACCGGTCGTATCGATCCAGGCGATCGGCATGCCCGATTTCTGATGCTGCTCCCCAAAGTCGGCGATGGGCTCGAGACTTACCGCCCTACGGTTGCCCAGCGTCTTCTGGCCCAACGCGGCTTCCACTGCCGTCGCCAACTCAGCCGTAAAGGTCTCGCAGGGCCGCTCGCCGGCTTCGAGCACATAGCCCGCCAATTCCCAATGGCCGGTCAGTGAATTTTTTCCATTGGTCGTAAATCCGAGCATGCCGAAGCAGCCTTCCGGCTGAGCCATCGGGCGGATACCTTGAAATTGCCCCAGGTGTCCGAGGCCCAATTGTTCGAGATTCGGCAGGGCCAGTCCTTTTGAAATGGCCGCGAGTCTCTGGAGCGTATTGCAGCCGCCATCGCCATAGGCTTCCGCATCGGGCAAGGCGCCGATTCCAAATCCATCTAATACCAGGAGAACAATTCGAGTCATCATGGGCGCACTATATCAGAACGAGTCACACCCGGAAAGAATTCGGGGCAATTCAATTGTCCATGTTGGAACAGCGTGAGACTCGCTCGCCGGTAGTGTTTTGATATACCCCACGGGTGAGGCCTAATAATACCCGAGCGTTTGCCTGGTCGGGTTAGCCAAGTCGGTCGCCCGGTGATGGACAATCGGCTCCTCGTTGAAGCGGTTCTCTACCGCTATCGTGCCGGCATTCCCTGGCGCGACTGACCGGATCGGTTTGGTGACTGGAAGAATGCCCATCGCCGGTTGAGTCGCTGGGCGGAATGGGGGGTATGGGAGCGGGTGTTGCGGCAGCTGAGTCGTGATGCGGATAACGAGTACGCGATGATCGACCGCACGATTGTGCGGGCCCGTCAGCACAGCGGCGGCGCGCGAAAAAAACGGGCAGCAAGCCATTGGGCGGAGCAAAGGCGGGTTGAGTACCAAGATTCATGCGTCGGTGGATGTCTTGAGTCATCCGCTCGGCGTGCATCTGTCAGCGGGACAGGCCAGTGATCTGGAGGGCGCAGATGTATTGCGCCCGCGACTACACGCGCCCATCTTGATGGCTGACAAGGGAGACGACGCGGATGAGCGTGTGATCGAACCGTTGACAGAGGGCAGCACACAGGCCGTCATCCCGCCGCGGAGCCATCGTCACACGCTGCGAACGTATGACCGTGTCTTGCATCAGGCACGGCATTGGCTCGAGGACTTCTTTGCCACACTCAAGCCGCGCCGCTGCCTCGCCACCCGCTCTGACAAACCTGCCCGGAACTTCTTGGCTGCCCTGCACCTTACCGCCTCAGTCATTTGCTTGATTTGACGACAGGCCTTAGAGACAGCCCAAAGAATAGTTCTTTGCTTCAAAGGGATACAAAGAGTCTGCGAATCTGCAACTTGCCTGCTGCATCACCGTCCAAGTCATGCACACCAGCATGCTCCAGTGAGATCTTTGGTCCCTTCCCAGAAATAGGCGGAGGCTGTCACATGCACCGGCTGGTCAGCCCACGTCAACCCTCCGCCATGTCTATCGCGGCGCTTCCGTCAGGCGTAATTGATCGACGTGCAGGGCTATCTTTAACCCACTGGGCTTATGCAGGATCCCGACGCACCCTGCATCGGGCTCGACGCTCGTGGTGTCGCCGTTGATCCGGGCAATTACGTTTTTATTGATTCGTACTACGGCAATCGTTTGCCGGGTGCCTAACCTGATCAGATCAAGCTCCCACCTGGCCGGAACATTTCGAACAATCTTTCCCTCGACTATGTCAATTCTTTCCCTAAACATTCCGTCCGCGGTTCGAATGAGAACACCCGTAACGAATTCATCGTTCCTGACCTTCTGCGGACAGGCGGCGGCCACCAAATCGTCGCCTATCAAGAAAGCCAAAGGATAAATCACCAGCCCTTCTTCCATTTCCAGTTTCACAAGCTTGATATCCGCCTTCAGGCGCCAGGACATAGGGCGGACAGGCGAGCGGTTGACGGGCAAGGCAAAGCGCAGCCCCGCGCGGATCGTGCTCCCTTGCGCGCTCTGGAGGTCCTGACAGAGTAGGCCCCGTGCGCCTGTGAGAGCGGCGGCTGGATCCGGCCGGCAGACATTGCCCGGCAAGAGATGCAATTCCCAACCTGGCGGCGGAAATGTCTGGTCTTCAAAACCCTCACGACTGTTGATGGGGTTCTTGCCGTCTTCGAGTGTGGGCAGAGGGAACTCGGCACTTTTCGGCTTCTCGTTCTTCACGTCTAGGAGCCTGTCCGAGTAATGCGCCAGTATGGACTGGACAGCCAGCGCGCAATGTGGTTCTTAGGCCGCATGGCGAAAACATTCAAATCCTGGGATGTCGATCAGCTCGTGTTGCTCCCCCCGTCGGTTCAGGAGCTGGTTCCTGCGGGTCATCTGGTTCACTTTGTGCGGGACCTGGTCCGAGAGTCCCTGGACTAGTCGGCGATCGTGAAGACCTACATCGAGGACCGCGGGTTTCCGCCCTATGATCCGGTCATGATGACGGCGCGGTGGCTGTATGCGTACAGCCAAGGGCTCTATGCGTCGCGACGGATCGCGAAGGCTTGTGAGGAGCGAGTGGATTTCATGGCCGTGACGGCGCGGCAGAGTCCGGATTGTCGCACGATCAGCGACTTTCGGAAGCGCCACCTGACAGCGCTCGGCGGGTTGTTCACGCAGGTGCTCAAGCTGTGCCAGAAGGCGGGGTTGGTGACGTGGGGCCACGTGGCGTTGGATGGGACGAAGATTCGAGCCAACGCCTCCAAGCATAAGGCGATGAGCTATCGCCGGATGCAGAAAGCCGAACCGGAGCTGGCCGCTGAGGTCGCTCGTTGGCTGGCCGAGGCCGCGGCCAGCGACGCGCGCGAGGACGCGGCGCACGGAGTCGACCGACGCGGGGACGAGCTGCCGGATTGGGTGGCGAACAAGCAGCAGCGCTTGGAGAAGATCCGAGCCGCGAAAGGACCGTAACAATAGATGAGATCGGCCTCCTTGAACGCTGTCTCAGTATGACCCACACGAACAAGAGCTTCGGCAAAGGCCGGACGGACGAGCGCAAACGGATGCACGTTGTTATCATGAGGTCCCAATTCCTTGACGGTGTCTCCGAGCCCCATCGAGATCACCTACCTTGGCCTGTGCTACGGCAACCTGTTTCGCACAATCACTGGCTTCTTTAAGCCAGGCTCGCATCTCGCTACCTCGCTCCCGAGCACAGGCTGAATCGGCCGAGGCAAGCAGGCCTCCCATCGTCAGGGTGCATGCTAACACTCAAATGTCGGCTGTCACCGCGAAGTATTTCCGTGGAGGTTGCCTACAATAAACAACCGTCACTCATCAATACATCCAGAATGAATACAGATGGGGGACTCATTGCGAAGAGCAATCTAACGGGTCACGCATTGCGCGCGCCATTCGTCCAGAATGTTAAGGCTGGCGCTGGTGCCGATCCGATCGGCGCCGGCCTCGAGCAAATCGCGCGTCGTTTTCCAATCTCGGATCCCGCCCGACGCCTTGACTTTCGCGCGACCGGCGACCGCTTCTTTCATCAATCGGATATCTGCAACCGTCGCCCCAGCCTGGTTAAAACCTGTCGAGGTCTTCACATAGTCCATACCCGCTTCGACGGCCAGATGGCAGGCCGTGATCTTCTCCTCGCGCGTCAGCAGGCAGGTTTCCAAAATCACCTTGTGGTTCACGCCCGGTGTCGCCAGGACGACGGCGGCCATATCGTTCCGTACCAGATCGTAGTCGCCGGATTTCAGGCGGCTGATATTGATGACCATGTCCAGGATCCTTGCGCCATGCGCGACCGCCTCAAGCGCTTCGGTCACCTTCGCATGGGTCGAATGTCCGCCGAGGGGAAATCCGACCGGGACTCCCACCTGGACCTCCGTCCCTTCCACTGCTGCCACCGCCTCATCCACATAACAGGGCGGAACAAAGATGACGACGAACCCCTGTTCCTTCGCCTCTGCACAGAGCCGCAACACATCGGCCTTCGTCGCTTCCGGACGCAGCACGGTGTGGTCGAGATAACGCGGTAATGCCTCCTGCCAGGGTTTCTCACCCATAGGACTGTTCCTTTCAGATATGAACGTGAAGATTGGATGGTGTCCTGCGTCCGACCTGATCGCCAGCATGCGATCAGGCGCCGTGGGCCACGAGACTGCCTCTCGCACGCTTACGAAACGGCTGCTTTTGATACTTTTCCACGGCTTGATTGTGCTCAGCCAGGGTGGAGGAAAAATGATGGGTTCCATCGTTACGCGACACGAAATAGAGGTAGGACGCCTGGGCTGGAAACAACGCCGCGCGAAGCGAATGGGCGCCTGGACTGCCGATCGGTCCCGGCGGAAGGCCTTGCACGCGGTACGTATTGTAAGGACTGAGGCTGGAGAGATCGCGTTTGTGAATATTTCCGTCGAACGCCGGCAAGCCATAAATGACGGTCGGATCACTCTGCAGCGGGATCTTTTTCCGCAATCGATTGTGAAAAACGGCCGCAATGAGCTCACGCTCATCCTTGGCTCCGGTTTCCTTTTCGATCACGGACGCCAGCGTCAACACCTGGTGCAAGGACAGGTTCATGCGATCCGCCTGCGCTTGCAACTCGCTTCCCCAAGCATGATGCAAACCGTCCACCATGGCTTTAATCACGTCCTTCGCCTTCGTTCCGCGGGCAAACGAATAGGTCTCGGGAAAGAGATACCCCTCCAGCGAATCGGCTTCGATACCGAGGGTGGTGATAAACGGACGGTCTCGAACCAGCTTCGTAAATTCGTTCGGGTCCGTCACGTTCTGCGCCGCCAGGACCTCGGCGATTTGCGCCAGCGTATACCCTTCTGGAATCGTCACCGGATGCAGGACGACTCGACCGGCCAGTAGCTTGGCAAGGATCTCCTTGGGCGCCATGCTCCCATCCAGCTCATATTCGCCCGGACGGATTTTTCGATCGATCTCACGCGTCCTCCCGAGCAGCAGAAAGGCCCAGCGACTACGGATCAGATGTTCACGTTTCAGAATATTGGCGGCCTGTTGATAGGTGCTGCCTTCGGGAATGACGACGATGTGTGACGGCGGCTTGGGAGAGGCGTTAACGACGGGACTTTGGGCCCAGCGCAGGACCTGATACCCCGCGAGACCGGCGAGTATCACGGCCACCAGAATCAGCCCTTTGATCGATCTCACGTGTCTCATTGACCGGTTCTTCGTTCCACGCCCAGGGATCGGCACTCTCCAATCCGTTCGATTCGTCTGCAGAAAGAACCGCGGCCGGCTTTTCCAAACTCGCCAAATAACTCTGCAACAGAATCGCCGCCGCAATGCGATCGACGATGCCTTTCCGTTTTTGGCGGCCGACATCGGCGGCGATCAGCAGATCCTCTGCCGCGCAGGTTGTCATTCGCTCGTCCCAGACGATCACCGGAACAGAGAGGGCTGGCTCGAGCACTTGAATAAACGCCTGGACAACCTTGGCCGCCGGCCCAATTTCCCCGTCCAATCGGAACGGCATCCCGACGAGAACCTGGCCCACCTCGTGTGCACGCACCAAGTCCTGAATATGCCGGATATCGGCATCCGGATTCCGCCGGTGGAACGTCTCCAGCGGCTGCGCCGTCCAGCCCAGCTCGTCGCTGAGGGCGAATCCGATTCGCTTGGAGCCGTGATCGATGGCAAGAATCCGTTGGCCTTTCATCAGTTTACCGCTCCAAGGCCTTCTGAACCAACCCAAAAACTTTTTCCAACGCGCGGCTCAGCCCTTCGGGATTTTTCCCGCCGGCCTGCGCCATCTCCGGACGTCCGCCTCCGGTTCCACCGACGTCTGTCGCCATCTCCTTGATGAGTTCGCCGGCCTTGAGACGGCCCACGAGATCTTTCGTCACGACCACGAGCAAGGACACCTTGCCGTCATTCGCCGCTCCCAACGCCACCACACCGCTGCGAAGTTTATCGCGCAATTGATCCGCCAGCGCCCGCATGCCGTTGACATCGAGTCCGTCCGCGCGCTGGGCATGGACCTGCACGCCGTTGATCTCGCGAGCCTGCGCGTCACCCGTTGAGGTGCTCGCCACCTTCAACTTCAACTCCGCCAACTCGCGCTCTTTGTCTTTCAGCTGCTCGGTCAACTTGCGCGCGCGCGACACGACTTCCCCCGGGGCGACCTTCAGAAGATCGGAGAGTTCACGCACATCCGCTTCCAAACGTTTGACCGAATCTGCTGCACCACTGCCGGTCAGACATTCGATCCGGCGGACGCCTGCGGCGACTCCCGATTCCGAGACGATGCGGAACAGACCGATCTCTCCAGTTTGCCGACAGTGCGTGCCGCCGCACAATTCCTTGCTGAAGGTATCGATCCGGACGACCCGCACCTGGTCGCCATACTTGTCGCCGAAGAAGGCCAGGGCTCCGTCAGCCACGGCCTCCTGCACGCCCATCACATCCGTCTGCACCGTCTGGTCGTAACGCACCTGCTCGTTCACGATGGCTTCGATCTCGTCGATGTCGCGTGACGCCAGCGGCCGGAAATGGGCAAAATCGAACCGCAAACGATTGGGCGCTACGAGAGATCCGTTTTGACATGGGGGCCCAGCAGATCGCGCAACGCGGCATGGACCAAATGGGTGGCCGTATGGTTGCGGGCCGCATCCTGCCTGGTACGACGGTTGACCGACAGTTTTAGCCGCTCCCCTTCACGAACCGATCCGGAACGGACCACGCCTTTATGAACGATCAATGTGGGCACCGGTCTCGTCGTTTCACGAATCTCGACGCTTCCATCGGTGCCGGTCAACAGACCCTGATCTCCGGCTTGCCCTCCGCCCTCCGCGTAGAAGGGCGTGACGTCCAGCACCACCTCGATCTCCTCGCCTTCACGAGCTTCCTTTACGAGCCGATCGTTTTTGAGCAGTGCCTGCACCACGCCTTCCGAATTCAGCTGGTCGTACCCGACAAATGCCGTGCTGCCCACGCGGGCCGCAAGTTCGCGCAATGCGGGTCGCGTGGTTTCCGTCTCGAAGCCGCCCGTCTTCCTGGCACGGGTTCGTTGCTCTTCAATTGCCGCTTCAAAGCCGGTTTCATCGAGGCGGATGCCCTGCTCACGGCAGGCTTCCGCAATCAGGTCCATGGGAAAGCCGTAGGTGTCATACAATTTGAACATGTCGGTGCCCGAGAGCGTCTGTTGTCCCGCCGCTCGCGCCTTGGTCAGCATGTCGGTAAGAATCGGAAGGCCCTGATCGAGCGTCGCGATGAATCGTTCTTCCTCGCCGCGGGTCGCCTCGGCCACCGTGCCGGCCGCCGCGCGCAATTCGTGATAGGCCTCGCCCATGTGTGCCACGACGGTTGCCGTCAGACCGTGGAGAAAGGGCTCGGTAATGCCCAACAGGCGGCCGTGACGGGCCGCCCGCCTGAGAATGCGGCGGAGCACATAACCGCGGCCCTCGTTGGACGGCAGGACCCCATCGGCCATCAAAAAGGTGATGGCCCGCAAATGGTCTGCAATGACCCGCATGGACCGATCCGCCTGCTCCTGCGCGCCGTACTGGACACCGGCTCGCCCCCCGATCGCCGCGAGAAGGGGCGCGAATAAATCGCTATCGTAGTTGCTGAGTTTCCCTTGCGCGACCGCGGTCAGCCGCTCCAACCCCATGCCGGTGTCGATGCTCGGCTTGGGCAATGGATTCAGGGTACCGGCGCCGGCACGGTTGAACTGCATGAAGACCAGGTTCCAAATTTCGATGACTCTATCACCCTCTCCGTTCGGCGTGGCGTCGCCCGGTACCGCGGGGCCTTGATCGAAATGGAGTTCTGAACAGGGACCGCAGGGGCCCGTGTCGGCCATCTGCCAGAAATTATCCTTCTCATCGCAGCGCACGATGCGATTGGGCGACAGGCCGATTTTCCGCCAGAGGCGATCGGCCTCGTCATCTTCGCGGAAGATGGTAACCCACATCCGCTCTTTTGACAGGCCGACGACGGAAGTCAGAAATTCCCAACCGAACCGGATGGCGTCCTCTTTGAAATAATCTCCGAAGGAAAAGTTGCCGAGCATCTCGAAAAAGGTGTGGTGCCGCCTCGTATACCCCACATTCTCCAAATCGTTATGCTTGCCCCCTGCCCGCAAACACTTCTGCACCGTCACCGCGCGGTTGTACGCTCGCGTCTCCTCGCCCAAAAAGACACGCTTGAACTGATTCATGCCGGCATTCGTAAAGAGCAGCGTGGGATCGGCTTGGGGAATGAGCGGCGCGCTTGGCACGGCACGATGTCCCTGCTGTTCAAAATACTGGATAAAGGCTTTCCGCAGATCGTTTACGTTCTGGCTCATAACTCGTCCAACCCCGTCTCCAAATCTAGCTGAGTGACTTGCTGAATCGTGTCATCATCGAAGCCGCGCTGTCGCAGAAACCGCACCCATTGGAGGGGACGCGTGCGACGAACGCGCCCTTCCAGCGCCTGACAAGCTAACTCCTGTTCGGAAATCGATTGATACGCCTTCCGCAATGCTCGCTCTGCCACCGGTTCCTCGAACCCCCGCTGAAGGAGTTCGGCTTTGAGCCGCTCACGCCCCATCGGCCGTCGGGACAACCTGGTTTCAGCCCATCGCGTGGCATAGGCTTGATCATTCAGATAGCCTCGCCGTTCCAATTCCCGGACGACGGCACGTCCCTGCCGGCGGCTCGCGCCCTTCTGTTGCACGTACTGCTCCACCTGAGCAACAGTCCTGTCGGTTCGAGCAAGATAACGAATGGCCAGATCGAGATAATCAGGACTGGTTGCTGCGCTCCGGCTGGGATGGGCTCCGGTGGCCACCGACCTCACCTATGTTGAGACTCTGGCGCCGTGACCACGTTTTTCGTCCTGACGGTTGTCGGGTTTCCGGTCGGCCTTCTCGTCCTTGGCCTCTTTCGCATCAACCTTCTTATCGGTATTTCGAGAAGGCAGGCCGGCCAAGTCGCGCACCTTCCCTTCAATTTCTTTCGCAATGGCTGGGTTGGTTTTCAGAAAATCGCGGACCGCTTCCCGTCCCTGTCCCAGCCGCTCCCCTTTATACGAGTACCAGGCGCCGGCCTTCTCCACCACGCGTTTCTCCACCCCCATATCGACCAACTCGCCCGCTTTGGAAATACCTTCCGCGAACATGATGTCGAACTCGGCCTGCTTGAACGGCGGGGCCATCTTGTTCTTCACCACCTTGACCCGCACCCGGCTGCCGGTTACATCCTGCCCATCCTTGATCGATTCGATCCGGCGGATATCAAGGCGCACGGAGGAGTAGAACTTCAAGGCATTGCCGCCCGTCGTCGTCTCGGGATTGCCGAACATCACACCGATTTTCATTCGGATCTGATTGATGAAGATCAGCGTGGTCTGAGACTTGGAAATGGCGGCCGTCAGTTTTCGGAGCGCCTGCGACATCAACCGCGCTTGCAGCCCCATATGGGCATCACCCATCTCGCCCTCGATTTCTGCTCGCGGCACGAGGGCCGCCACGGAGTCGACGACAATGATGTCGATCGCGCCGCTTCGGACGAGCGTTTCAGCAATTTCGAGAGCCTGTTCCCCGGTATCCGGCTGGGAAACCAGCAAGTCGTCCGTCTGCACGCCCAGCTTTTTGGCGTAGGTCAAATCCAGCGCATGTTCGGCATCGATGAACGCCGCCACTCCACCGGCCTTTTGTGCTTCGGCAATGGCATGCAACGTCAAGGTTGTTTTGCCGGACGACTCCGGGCCGAAGATCTCCATGACACGACCCCGCGGAAATCCCCCCACGCCCAACGCGATGTCCAAGCCTAATGAGCCGCTGGAGATTGCCGGAACATCTGCAGGACGCTCATCGGACCCCAGTTTCATCACCGCGCCCTTTCCATATTGTTTCTCGATCTGGGCCAAAGCCAGGTCTAGCGCGCGCTTTTTCTCGTCTTTTTCAGTCATTCAAAACTCCTTCTAGCAGCATGCCTCGTGAGGCGCCTCTCGTCTCAAATGTTAGTGGAGACAACGCACCAAGCGGCGATGAGTTGACCGAGTATGAACTGAGCGCGGGGCCCAGACTAGCCATAGGAACTGAGCTGCGGATTATACCGGAGTTGGAAGGGAGAAACCTAGCCCGCTCATTAGCCGTGAAGCACGAGGAACCGCCCGCCAATAGTCTCGAGGCTCGGCGGTCCCAGGAACCTGTATGGCTTGCCCACTGATAGAATTGATATGTTCATGAGTGGCCTGGGATCTTTTGAAATCATCCAGAAAGCCCTCGTCGCCGGCGTTCCCATCGTAGCCTGCGTCTCAGCTGCCTCCAGCCTC
>JAJONL010000089.1 GCA_021323395.1 Nitrospira sp. | reverse complement strand
TCGATGATGGGCATCATCATGATGCTCGGTATCGTCGTGTCGAACGGTGTCTTGCTGGTGGACTACACGAATGTGCTGCGGCGTCGGGGGTTGGATCTTGCGAGCGCCGTCGTCAGGGCCTCTCGTACCAGACTTCGGCCCATCCTCATGACCTCCCTGGCGACCGTGGTCGGACTCATGCCGATGGCCCTGGGTCTCGGTACCGGCAGCGAGACCAATGCGCCGCTGGCTCGCGCCGTCGTGGGCGGCCTCACGGTCTCGACGATGTTGACCCTGTTCCTAGTTCCGACTGTCTACACAATGCTGGAAGAACGATTTCCGCGGAGTTCGGAACAACTGGCAGGATCACAAGCCGGCGAACCAGCCGTTCAGCCGATATGACGACCGCCCAGGGTGAGTTAGCCGGTCAACGGGCTTAGCAGAATACTGACATGTTGCCAGGCACACCGAGCCATGCATTCCCAAAGGCGCATGGACTAATGTCGTAGGTTCGCAGGCTGTTCAGGAAGGCTGCCAGCAAGGCCGCAGGAAGCACGACGACTGAGGCGTACCCTCTGGGTACGTCGCAAGGAGGCACGCGACCGAGAACGCCGCTGGCAGCCTTCCTGAACAGCCTGTTAGGGACGAAGGCTGGGGAAGAGCGACGCCAGTTGTAAGGCCAAGCCCATATCACCGCTGATGCGCAGACGTCCCGACATAGCGACCATGGTGCCGCTGAGCTGGCCGTTCAATACCCGCAGACAATCTTCACCGGACATGGCCAGCGTCACGTGCGGATCCGGGTGGGTGCCTTCCGAAACCTGGCAGGTTCCATCCCGGATCTGCAATTGGTACTGTCCCCCATCGGCGCCGTTCAAATCGAACTGGTAGACCGCATCCAGTCCTTCGGCTGCTTCGGGATCCAGTTTTTCGGCGAGTGTCGAGAAAAACGCCCGCACGGTTTTGGGTGAACTCTGCTTCATTACCTTCGTACCCGACAAGACACCACCCTGCATGGGCCGGTAATGCCGCAGTGTGTTTTTAATACCGCAGCATGGCCCGATGGCTCGAGCGGCGGGCGCCGAAGAAGGCCTTCGAAAATTCTTCGACGACGGCCGGATCGTAGCCCTTGCAACTGAAGATGTCGAGATAGGCATTGTTGGTGTCGTTGGCGAAGTGACCGCTGATCAAGGAGGTCTCGATCAACTGCACCATGCTATAGCCGGCCACGCGCCCTTCTCCGAAATTGACGATCTGACAGGCGCCGAAGCGCTTCATCTCGATCAACTCGCAGAGCTGCATCACATAGGCTTCGATTTGTTTGGCATCACGGATACGGTCGGGGATGCAATCGTGGAGATCGACGGAGGTGCAAATGCCCCAGGCTTTGCCGGGTCCGACGGAGTCCGGATGGACCGCGGAGTCAGCAACCCTGGCTGAAGATGATGAGATGTCGTCGGAAGTGACACCTTCGGTGTTGTGCATGTGCGATACGACCTTTCTGTTGGGGATGGTGGGGGTGATGAAGCATGGGTTGCACTATACTGAAGGGGCGAAACCCTGTAAATATTTATCTCCGAATCTTCTCCGCGGCGGGGAACATTGACAAACTCTCTGACCCTTAGCGAGAATGCCGGCCATGGCAGATACATCCATCACCGAACCAGTTCACTCCATGAACCCCGCCGAGGCGCCCGATCGACTGTGCACCTGGTGCAAGGTTGTGATGACCAAACGCCTGGTCGCGGGCGGACAGTTCGTTCATTACACCTGCCCGAAGTGCGTCTTTCAACATACCACCAAACGAGCCGCGAAGACTGAGTAGTTTGGCGCATGCCTCTCTCAGACTCTCCACGGGCCGATCAAAAAGGCATCCATTTTTACCCGCCCAACCCCGACTGCGCCAAGACGCAGCCTTTCCCCAAGCAAGGCCGCAGCGAGCGAACGACTGAGGCGTACTGTTCTTGTACATCGAAGGAGTGAGCGACGCGAGAACGCCGCCGAGGCCAAGGCGCGTCTCGGCGCGCCGGGGTTGGGTGGGTTGAATTAACCGCCTTTTTCAGCGGCCCGTTAATCGTCGTAATACTTTTCCCGGTAGATCGGACACAACCCCTTGGCGTGGAGTACCGCCGTCACATCCTTGATCATGCCGCTCCCGCCGCAGAGATAGACCGCAAGGTTCGTCACGGTAGGGATGCGTTGCTCGATCAACGTGGTCACGCGCCCGCCAACCCCCTCCCACCCCGGTTCCGGTTGGGAAAGCGTCGTGACAAAGGAAAACTTGGGATGGGCTAGAGCCAGCGCCCGCAGATCCTCCTGCAGATATAGATCCCGCTGACTGCGGAGTCCCCAGAACAATGTCACCGACTGCGCGGAGGCGCGCTCCAGCTGAGCCAGGATCATGCTATACAGCGGCGCAACACCGGTTCCCGTCGCCACGAACAACAAGTCCCTCGCCCCATCGTCGCGGAGATAGAACGCGCCGGCCGGCCCTTTGAATACCGTGCGCGAGCCTTCACGCAAGCCGAAGAGATAATTTGAGCCGGGTCCCCCTTGGACCAGGTTCAGAATCAGGAGGATTCGGCCTCGCTGACTGGGCGGTGACGCAATGGAATAGGGCCTGGTGACGGGACGAGGCAATCCTTCCTTGGGCACCTCAAAGGAAATGAACTGCCCGGCCTTGAAGGTGATGTCGATTGGCTCCAGGAGCCGCAGCTCGATCGCCCGCACGTCGTGCGTCAGATCCTGGATGCGGCTCACCTCAGCGGCAAACTGCTGCACCACACCTCCGTAGTAGGATGCTGAGAATGGCCGCCGGCTTGGTTCTCGCATCGCTTGCCGAATCCGTGAAGCGTGAAGCGTATCTCGCGACCATGCCGCAGACGGTTCTGAAACGAGAGACGAACGACGCTTCACGAACAACGAACGAAGTGGACAACCATTTGTTGGAGCATCCTGCAAGAAACTTCCGGCGGTCCCCAAAATCACTTTCTGCAACTCCATACAGACGAGGTCGTGAGCATCGATTCGACAGGCTGGTTCGGTCAACCTTGCGCAGAGGGCAAGAGCAGATGCGTCTCATAACTCATGATACCAAGAAATGCCGCCAAGCCGAGATAGTACAATCCATAACTCATCCTCGTCGCGAGCGGCACGTCGTAGTATCGTTCCGGCAGGCCATGGGGACCCCCCCGGAACGTGGACATCACGTGCGGGATAGCCAGAATGGCGACCAACAACAGCATGGGGCTATGGCTCATGATGAACAGGCCGATGAGAATCGGCATACCCAGCCACCAGACCTTGGGCGAGATGATGGCCGTGATCCGCCCCCCATCCAACGGAGAGATCGGAATCAGATTGAACAAATTGATCATGAACCCCGCGTAGGCCAGGGCCAGCAGCAGCTGGCTATGGGTATATTCCGCCGCATAATAACAGGCCATCGCGGCTACGGTTCCGGCCACCGGCCCGGCGATGCCGACGTAGGCCTCGGTTTCCACGTCCATCGGTTGCTCTTTGAGCTGAATCCAAGCCCCGACAAAGGGAATGAAGGTGGGTGCACCGACATTCAGATTACGCTGCTTCGCGGCGGCGTAATGGCCCAGCTCGTGAAACAGGATCAGCAGCACGAATCCCACCGCATACCACCAGCCGAAGATAAAGCTGTAGGCCACCATCGAGAGCAGCATCGTCCCGCCCGTGAGCGCGACCTTCCCGAGCTTGAGTCCCGCGAATAGCAGCAACAAAACTTTCACGAGACTCCTCCACCACCGCCCACCTGTTCCGCTGCGGGTTTCTTCTTGAAATACTTCGCGGCCAAGCCGCCGAGCGCGATCACCAACAACATGAGCAGCTTCTTTCCCGCGACTACCAGGGGGATGATGAAGGCCCACAATTTGGCTAACAGGCCGGACTTGATGGCGGCCCCTGCGATGAGCGCCGACAGGCCGACGGCGGCGACCTTGTCGGTCGTGCTGTCGAAATCGGCATACCGTTTCCCTTCGATGAACTCCACGTTGGACAGGAGCAGGCCCACATGCGGCTTGAGGGTCGGCAACTCCTCCAAAGACCCCACCATGTTCATGCTGAGATACCCTTGTCGTCCTAACGCCAGCGTGTTGTAGTTCACCCCCACCGACTCCCGCTCCTGCGCCGAAATGGCCCACACCACCTTGTTCGCCTGCTTGTCGTAATGCGGCTTTTCTTCCCAGCCGCGAATGACCAGAGGGGGAAACCCTTGGGACTGCCTTGTCTTGTTGTCTTCTTCCGTACCTTCCCTGATGGAAGCCATCAGGGCATCGGCGTCCCAGTTGGCCGCCTCATCATCCTTCACATAACCCGCATCGATGTAGCGGACCACCATGAACCACTGTTGTCCGTCGGTTGCCGAAGTGATCAAGCCTAACTCGGATCCGGAGGGGAAATTGCCCATCTGCTTGAGCAGCAGCTGAGTCTCCTGGGCTCCGAGGAACCGATAACCCTGCGGCAGCTTGAGAAGCGCCTGGTCGCCCAGCTTCGCCTCAGTAGGCCCGACTTGCCAAGCAAGCGCCTGTTGTGGCGGCCCATCCGCTATGGCCGGCGGGGTCCAGCCGCACAGGGCCAGCACGCCAACGACCGCTATAAGTTGAAGCCGGAAGCACCTCATATTCCACTCTCCCTCAAGCCTTTCTTCCATTGAGCAAACACCTAAATAGTCTGTGACAAGATCACAGCCGGTTTTCTCCACGCGCCTGTCATTGCCTCATCGGGGAAACTCATCAGGCCCTTCTCTGTCACATGTCTGTTCATCATACAGGCTTTCCCTCAACCAGAGTTCGACAATCAGCACCGCATCAGGAATCAGGTCGGACATTCCTTCGCTGCCATGGCCAAATGAGCGCCTGCTCCATGCGGCGATCGCCCTGCCTTCGCTTTCCCGTTCGTCAAAATGCGTTGGCCCACACTTGCATTCCAGCAGACGATCGTGTGTCCCGTCAGTAGACCGCCGTGTGCAGCGGGCGCGGCTTCTCGCTCCGTTCTTCCACCCGCACCGCAACTCGTCCAATCACACGGCCGTCCTCGGTTTCGACATCTGCTCGCCAGTCTCCCGGATCGAGGCCCTGCTTGAAGGTGTAGGCCCGATACCCGCCCTCGCGTCCACCGGCAATCTGAAGCGGAATCTTGTCGGCATGGCTGAACGGCTTGCTCTTGTCGCTGCGGTAGAACCAATGGTGGTAGATCGTCGTCTTGAGCGTGACGGGCGCAAAAATCGCCGTAAAGCAATAGATCGGCTCATCGGCGGTAAATGTAGTATTCGACCGCTTCCAGACTTCATACCATTCCCGCTCGTACGACAATTCGAAGTGATCACCGGATCGCTTGACCTCGTGATACATGCCGCCGAATTTCATCGACAACGGGACGGGCGGAATCCAATTGAGGAAGTAGAACCCCACCAACAGGCCGACTAGGGCCAATGCCGGTGCGCCGGCGAGCAGGGCCTCGCGATTGGTACGGGCGGAATTTCGCCAATAGATCAGGTGTACGACGCGTGACACGACCAGGATCGTGAGACCTGCCCCGGCGAGAAAGATTGCCGGGTTCATCAAGCCGGTCATGACGGGCAGAAAAAATGTGAAGAACCCGAAACACACCAGGGCGTAGAGTCCCACCAGCAGCTGAACGTTCGAGAGCCGATCGCGCAAGAATTCGTTGGCGACGAGAGACCCTACCAACAGACAGAAAAACACGGCGGTTCCGGTGAAGGTCGCGCTTTTCGAATAGAAAATCGTGTAGGCGCTGAACAGGCCCCCCAGCAAGAACTGAATGGCCATCGGCGCGTAAGGCTTGGCTTGGATGACCCATTTCATGAGTCGCGACGCCTCCGGCGGAAGGTCCCCAACCGTCGCCTCATTGGTCCCCAATCGACCGGTCAGGACGATGAGAAAACCCAGCAGGGCGAGATAGAGCAACAGCAACAGATTGTCCTGCAGCCGATCGATGCGCGTCAGGGTCAACGTGTCATACGTCACTCCGCTCAAGAAAAACAGCGGCGGAAGATAGGGCTTTCCCAGAACCGATTGGAACCGTTGCATCGAGACCATGGGGCTAGAGTTCAGGAGAAGAGCGGGATTGTCAAACGAAGAGAGGAATTGGCCGCGGGAGTCGCAGAGCGACCCATTTCACGGAACGTCACGTCTCACATGTGACGAGGGTTAGATCAGAGAATCGAAATCCAGCGGCGGCTCAAAACGATGGCCTTCTTACCCCGCCCACCCCGGCGCGCCAAGGCGCGCCTTCTCCCAGGCGAGGCCGCAGGGGAGAAAGAACCGGAGGCGTACCCTCTGCGGTACGTCGAGGATTCTTTCGACCTGAGAACGAAGTTGGGGGCCATCTTCAGCTGCCGGACTAGACGAAGGGTGGGAGCGGAGCATACGTCACGGCATACCCCAACAGGCGCTCAAGCCATGCAGCCATCTGTGCTTCCGGCAGCGGGGCGCGGTTCAACCGCATTTCGAGTTGAAAACTTCCCGCGCTGCCGACGATGCCGACTATGGCCGAGGCCTCGTGCCCATCCGGCAACAAGTCCTGGGTGTCGAATTCACAGAGGGTGCTATAGAGGCGTCCCTGCGGCTCGATCGTGTCGAGCACGTCGGGCAATTCTCCCAGCGCGCAATGCACCGAGCAGCGATAGACGGAGCGAGCACCCGGCTGAATCGTGGCAAACTTTTCTAGCGTCTCCGCGGAGAATCCCGTCAGATAGGTCCGCACATTGGCGGGGTGAGGCGCGAAGGTCGCGGCCAGTTTGCTCGCCGGCACGAGAAATTCGTACGCATCCGTAGAGTTGTATTCGAACTGGCAGGGACCGAACGCATCCGGCCAGGAACAGAAGAACGGTGTGGAAGGGTCCGCCGGCTTCAGCACGAGTTGCCCCTTTTCTACAGACGTTTCGACCGGAAGCTCGAGAGTGGCAATCGCATCCAGGAAGACCGCCCGGCGTTCATCGATCCATCCCGCACGCCGCACATCCTCACGCGTCTCTCCGGGCGTGACGACCTCCTGCGTGTGCAGGCGGATGCGGATGAAGGCATGATTATGGCGAAAACCCAGCCACAACATACTCGTGGGATGGTGGAACCTGAGGGGTCCAGGGGTGCGCCAGGGATGGCTGATGGAGCAATAGGTACCCACATCCTGATGCTGCTGAAAGACCGTATGGTATCCGCCGGCCAGGAGGAAAAAATCCCCCTGCCACGCCTCGCGCACATGCAGCAACGTCACGTCTTCCGTGGCCCACTGATCGAGCTGATCAAACGCTCCAGGGGAGTCGACCGCCCAATCCTCCACGTAACAGATGACCTCCTTGGCCGGAGGAGCCGGTTTCAACCCTAACGCGCCCAACCGTTCCCCCACCGCCAGGACGTCGGGAAAGGTCAACCGGTCCGAGGTTTCCCACCGCCGCTCACGCACAACAACCCTCCGCCCGGACTGTGCCGCCGGCGAAACTCACCCCTTTCACTTGGCGGACTTCAATGCGCGGCCCTCGATTTTCGTATCGGTGAGAAACCGGTCAATCCCATCCTGCAGGAGGCCGGACATGAGGGTCTCGACATCTTCACTGGTGAACCAGAAGACGAGTTTGCTCTGTTCGCCTTGAATGTTCCGCTGTGTGCTGCTGTCATCCGCAAGATTCTTGGCTTTGATGACCAGCCGGCTCTCGCCCGTCAATTTCGTATTGAAGACGCGGCTTTTTGCATTCGCCGCGAACTCCCGTATTTCTCCGCCGATCACGATATCGGCTCCCGAAACCCCGACGCCCGACTGCACGACCCGGGCATCCCACCCACGGCGATTCCATCCCCGCCAGCGCAAGGTTTCCGCCAGGGCTTCGGCGATCGTCACGCCGGGAGATCCTCCACTGACGTTGAAATTCGTGACCCCGCCGCCCAAATGGGTACGCTGGCCGATCTTCGATTTGTCGGCGCGAAGATCTTCAAACGGCTCGATCACGATCTTCAACGGCTCCGGTTGGCCGCTCTGCACGAACGGTTGCTGCGGCTGCACGTTGAGCGAGACCATCTCTCCTTTTCCCGCACAGCCCCAGAGCAGCGCCAGCCCCACGGCGATACAGATCTGACTTGCGATTCGACATCCCTGTGCAATCACACATCCCTCCCTGTCAGTAAGTGGGTTCGCCTAAGACGGGCCACAGTCTACCCAACTCGAAGCTGGATGACAAACAGGAAGGAGCCATGTGGAGGGGGACAGACCGAAACCGACGGCAGATAGAATGGCGCGCCCGAAAGGATAAAACCCAAGCGGGATCAGCAAGTCAGCAGAGGCAGCAGGCTCCGGAAGGTGTCCCGGCCCAGCTCCGGCAGACGGCCCTCGACCATGGCCGACTGATTCAACGGGACGAACCGGGCGATTTTGAACCAGGACCGACCCGACAATACCGCCGCCAGCTGGGCTTTCCGATCGTGGGTGATGGGCAGCGTATAGCCTTCGCCTCGCTTCCATTCCCAGAGGGTAGGCGCCAGGGAGAGTTCCAGGTTCTGACCGGCCAGTTGATGGAAGCGATCGACAAAGTTCTTCTTATATTGTTTGACCTGTCCGCCATCCACGATCAGCGCAAAGACGAGATGGTGCCCCCACCAGCACAACGATCGAAAGGTAAACTTGTCCTCGCCCAGGAAATGTTTCGGATAGTCCAGATATTGATAGGGACAGTTCTCCAGGCGCTCGCCCTTCACCATCTGCAGCTTGCCCGGATCGAAGTCCGGCGGCAGCAACACCGCGTTCCGGCCGAGATCTTCCTGCAGACCACGCTGGAGTTCGGTGAGCAAGGCCTGAACCTTGAGAATGATTCGTTCTTTGGCGCGGAAGAGATCCCCATCGGTGATCAGCCTGAGCTCATCCAGGGTCAAGGACCGATCATGTGAAGGAAAACCCATGTTAGACTAGCAGCTTGCGGAAACATGATGTCGATGGATACGGATTCCAAGGGTCCGTGCCTGTGGCGCCATAGTAGCCCTCTCTCGTAGGATGCTCAAAAAGGCAACTTTCTTACCCGCCCAACCCCGGCGCGTCAAGACGCGACCCTGTCCCAGGCCAGGCCGCAGCGAGTGAAGCCCCGAGGTGTACCCTTGGGAGTACGTTGAGGGGCTGAACGAAGCGAGAACAAAGCTGGCAGACTTTTTCAGCATCCGGCTAGGACTTTTGGTGGGATTCAAACATCGATACTTGCAAATCAAACATGCGGCGGCATTCGCCGCAGCTCGCCGCCGAGCGGAACCGCCGCCACTCGCGCCACCACCTGCTCGATCACCAGATGATGCATCATGCGACAAGACGTACAGGCCACCAATAGCCGCCCCCCGCCTTCAATTCGCTTCAGCGACAAACAGAGCGGATGGACCGCAAAGCATTGTTGCACGAAGGCGCCGCTTTGAAACCGCTGTCCCATAGTCACCCCTTGAAGGATCGGCCGACGCGCCTCTGCGTCCGGCACCGTCTAGCAGATTATTTAGAGGATGTTCAAAAAGACCGTCCAGCGAGGCCGCAGCGAGGTCCACGGCGCGAAGAATAATGAGCGCCGCGTCTGTGGACGCCGGCGAGACGGTGAGCCGGCAGTGTCTTGGAGGCGAAGCCACATCATTCTTACCCACCCACCCCGAGCCTGCCAAGACAGGCTCCTTTCCCCTGAGCCGTACGTTGAGCCTCTGAACGACGCGAGAACAAAGCTAGCGGACTTTTTCAACATCCTGCTACAGTTTTGCCAATCCCAGCATCATCAGCACACCGAGCGCGTAGGGAATCATGCAAGAATACAACACCGCATTGAAGGCCCGGTCCGGGGAAGCCGATCGCACCGTGTGGTCCTTGTAAATGAACTCATAGGCCAGAATGAGCAATGTGAGCGTCAGCACGAACACCCGGCTCGTTCTCGGCCAGGTGTAGTGTCCGCTCATGATGAAGTTGGCCGTGAAGAACCCGCTCCAGAGGAACAACAGAGGGGCGAGCACATACCGGAGCGTGTGAGAAAAAAGTACATGCCAGCTGGGCCTGGCTGAGCGTTGCTGCGGATCGAGCAGGAGGGTCATGACCCGGCTGGCGCGGGTTGGGTGGAAGGGGGAAGGATGACATGCTTCGCCTGTTCCTCAGCCGCCCGGCAAGTTTTGCAGATGCGCGGCCGCGCCTTCAGAAAACTGACCTTCCCGCTGGCGAGACAACTGTAATGCACGAACTCGTCGCAGACCGCGCAGCGCGACCAGCCGCCGCGGAACATCGTCTTGTCACGATAGAGGCCCTGCCGACAGACCTTGCAATTGCGGGGCTCGATCCCCAGCAGCATGGGCTCCCACTCACCGGCAGCTTTGCGGATACTCATAGAGTGGGAGTATAGCGAAGGGGTCGACGGAAAAACAAGGAGGAGAGGGAGGGTAGCCTAGCGTTCTCCGGTACCCGCGCAACGCGCGGCCTCAGAAGGCCCTCGTTGGACGCGCGCAAGTGGAGATCGTTAGGCCACCCTCCCAAGAAAGTAGAGCCGTTCGATGGCATCTTCGAGCGTCGCGTCCT
>JAJONL010000088.1 GCA_021323395.1 Nitrospira sp. | reverse complement strand
TCAGCCAGCTGGTGCCGTCGATGCGGGGCCGGGCAATTCGGGTGAAAGGTCTGTTGGACATTCCAGCCCTCGCGGTGGATGCGGACCATGTCACGTTCCATTCGGTCGATGGCAAGTATGCGGCGACCCTCACATTGCAACAGGCGCGCGATTTCGGATTGCTGCTCTATGAACTCGATGGTCAGCCGTTGCCGGACGGCAAGGGTGGGCCCTACCGGCTGGTCACGCCGGGCTTGGGGGATCTCTGCGCCAATGTGAAGGGAGTGAGCCGGATCGAGGTGCGGGCGGGATCAGGCAAGGACACGAGGCCATCCGTGCGGCCTCCTGAATGTACGGCTGACGGGCAAAGCTAAGGCCCTTCATGTCGTCGAGGAACGGAATACCTGAATCGATTTCCACCTCTCCGATCGATAGCGCCAGAGCATCAAGACCATCCGTACCGTCCAGTCCGCGATCATCGCCAGCCAGACATAGAAGTCGCCCGCGCCACGGAGCGAGCCGGCCAGCACCATCGTCAGGGCCAACGGTACTTGCAGCAGCGCCACGATTTTGAGGAACATCGTGCCCAGATCGATCACGGCTTCGTCGTTCGTAAAGGCGCGGAGCAGAACGTAGGGAAAAAAGAAGAAGACGACGCCCATGGCGGACATAATGAAGGTGGCCAGTCGATTCGCTTCCCAGTTTTCAAGCTTGGCTCGGGTGTATTTGCCGGCGCCGATGCTTTGGCCCACCATGGTCGCGGCCGCGATGGCAAAGCCGTAGCCCGGCAAGAACGACAGGGATTCAATCGATAATCCGACCTGATGCGCCGCATACGAGACCGTGCCATAGATCAAGACGATCTTGGTGTACAACAGAATACCGGCTTGCTGGACGATTCGCTCGCCCGAGACCGGCGCGCCTACATTCCAGATGGCGTGAACCAAGTCCAGCCTGAGCCGCTTGGACGGTCTGAGGATGGTCCGACAGCGCGAAAAAAGATAGAGCGATCCGGTTGCCTCGGCGATCCCCACTGCGACGGCAGCTCCCTTCACGCCAAATGCCGGGAATCCCCATTGGCCATAGATCAGTGGATAGGCAATGACGATATGCAGGACGTTGACCATGATCATGGCGTACATCGGCGTCTTGGTGTCACCGCTTCCCTGGAGAATGGAAGAAAGCACCGCGAGGAGGACGGTAAAAGGGATCACCAAAAAGATCAGGGTGGAATAGGGCAGCGCGAGTGCGACGACCTCCGGCTGCGCGCCGAGCAACTCCATAATGAGTCCGTTTGCCGAGAGGCCGAGTATGGCCAGCGCGAGGGACATCACCACTGACAGGCCCAGAAAATGCCGCGCCGCCTGGCCTGCCTCCTCGTATCGGCGGGCGCCCCACTGTTGAGCGATAATGACGTTCGTTCCCACCGAGAGGCCTGAGACCAATGTTGTGGCGATAAAGGCCAACAATTGGCCCAAGCCCACGGCGGCAATAGGGATCGCGCCCAATCCTCCCACGAGGAAGACCGCGACGATGCCTTCGGTTCGTTGCAGCAGACTGCTGACCGTCACCGGAAGCGCGAGAGTCATTACCGATCGCCTGATTTGTGCGACGCCGTTGGCCATGGGGCGTCATCCTACCAGAACTCGGCAGCAGGTGCGGATGTCCTTGTACGCAGCCTAACCGGATTTTCATACATGCCGTCGCGAGGAGTTGGAGACTGTAGCCCGCCGAGCCAGGGGCTGGACAACCGGAGCACGGCTTCGGTAGCCTGGAACCATCCATGTTGATCACGCCCGAGCCTGCCGCTCGTTCCTCCTACCGGCTGTCAAAATCTCGATACCTCTCCGGACTCCAGTGCCACAAGCGTCTGTACCTAGAGATCCATGCCCCGGCATTGGCCACGAAACCGGATGCAGCTACGCAGGCGATTCTCGAGATGGGTACGGATGTGGGTGAACTGGCTCGCCGGCGATTTCCCGGCGGACGTCTCGTCACGGCTGGGTACCGTCAATCCCAGGAGGCCTTAGCGCAGACGGCGGAACTTCTCCAAGATCCCACTCTGCCGGCCCTTTTCGAAGCTGCGTTTCAGTTCAACCAGGTCTTGATTCGTGTCGATGTGCTTGAACGGGTCGGGGTGAACGACCTGGGGCAGCCGACTTGGCGTCTGGTCGAGGTGAAATCATCGACGAAAGTGAAGGCGACGCATCTGGATGACCTCACGATACAAAGTTATGTCCTGGAAGGGGTCGGCTTGGCGCTCATCGATATCTGTCTGATGCATGTGAATACTCAGTATATCTTCGATGGTCGTCAGCTCGATCTCGCGCAACTCTTCGAGCTGCGCTCTTTGAACGAGATCGTGCGCCCACGATTACCTGAAGTCCCCGCGCGTCTGGCCGCCATGCATGCGATGCTGGTGGAGATGTCCGCTCCGGCTGTTGCACCGGATGAGCATTGCCGAAGTCCCTACGAATGCCCGTTTTGGGCGCATTGCACCCAGGAGAAGCCGCCGCGGTGGATCTACCATCTTCCGGGAAGCAGTAAGACCGTCACTTTGCTGCGGGAGCTTGGCGTCGAGACCATGGATGACATCCCTGACCAGGTGACATTAACGCCGGTCCAGCGTCGGGTGAAGGAGAATCGGGAATGGATCGGCGAGGGGTTGCGGGACGCCTTGGAAACAGTCCGGTATCCCGTGCATCATCTGGATTTTGAAACCTTCATGCCGGCCGTGCCGAAATTTATCGCGACGAGGCCCTATCAGGTGATTCCGACTCAGTGGTCCAATCACATCGAACAGAGTGATGGAACTTTGAGCCATGCCGAGTACCTCTGCCGCGATGAACGTGATCCACGCAAGGAGTTCACCATCGCGTTGTTGGAGTCGTTGGGGCGGGAGGGAACTATCTGCGTTTACTCGAGTTACGAGCGCTCGATTCTCGAACGGCTCGCGGAAGACTTTCCGTCACTGAAAAAGGATCTCAAGGAAGTCATCGCGCGACTATGGGATCTCCACATGGTCATCAGGGATCATTATTACCATCCCGCCTTCGACGGCAGCTATTCGATCAAGGCGGTTTTACCGGCGGTGGTGCCGGCGTTGAGTTATGCTGACTTGGCCATTCGGGATGGGGGAGTGGCGGCCTGCGAATACTCTCGAATGATCTTTGCGGTCAATGACTGGATCGAGAAGGCTCAGATCGAAGAGGCCTTACTGCGGTACTGCGAGCGGGATACCCTGGCAATGGTCGCGCTGCGGAAAGAGTTGAAGAAAAGAGCCGGTTAACGCCTGCCTCTCGTCCTGATCCATTTCAGCATCTGCACACACGACGTTTCAATTTTCTCGTCCGCCATCAGCGCGACACCGGCGAGAGCCAAGAGCGTCATCACTACGGCAAATTCAGTTTGTTCAAACATGTGTCCCTCCTGTGTGGACCAGAGACTACCCTGGGCTTCAGGAGGCGAACAGACCACTAGAGGCGGGGGATGCACCTGCTCCTCGGTAGGTGAGCGATGCGCAATGATTGGAAAGAGAAGGACGGAATTGCCTATCCCGTCGCCAAGAACAAGCCGGATGGCTCCGGGTCGAGGAAGCTTGGTGTGAGAAGATAGACGAGTGGGTTTTATCCGTCGGCCAAAGGTCACGAAACCTCAGAAGAGGCCGACGGGTCGCACGAAGTGCGGTTTGGCGGAGAGGATGGGAATTCGAGTCGCGCTATAGTGCTTCGCATGCGCTCCCGCTAAGGGGCCTAGTTCCCTCGCGCCTGCGTTTCGCTCCGGTGGTCAGGATACCCACCCTCCGAGTTGTTGGGGTGCAGTCGAGTACGGCATGGCGGAGAGGGTGGGATTCGAACCCACGGTCGAGTTACCCCGACTACGGTTTTCGAGACCGTCCGATTCGGCCACTCTCGCACCTCTCCGTCGGGCCAAAAGGATTCGCAGTTTCACATAGTGCATGAACATTCGCAAGGCGTTTTCTAGACAACGGATAGAGCCGTGTTGTGAATAGCGTTGGGGAATTCCTGCACGATTTTCTCAATGGCATCCCGTTTGTGATTGGGGCTCAGATGGCTGTACCGTTGAACCATGGAGAGGTCATTCCATCCACCCAGTTCCATAATGGTCCGCCTGAGGCGACGATGCCGGTAAATGCCGGAGGCCAGAAATTCATGCAATCAACCAGGTGTTTTGGGAGGAATAGACTAATTGAGCAAACGTCGAAAACTGGGGCTTGCCCGAGGTGAAATCCTCTTGCGGCTAGTGTCGAATGGGAAGAACGTGTTTCCACTCCCCTCATAGACCAAGGTGTTTACAGATAAAAAGGCCCAGCCGACAGCCGATGGCTACTATTTTGGTAATCGATGACACCGACGCTGTGCGCGGCCTGTTCCGCACCATCATCGAACGGGCGGGCCATGAGGTCGTAGAAGCCGGGTCCGGTCATGAGGGGATCCGTCTGTTTAAAGAATCACCGACCGACGCCGTCATTACCGATATGCACATGCGCGATGGCAATGGGCTAGAAGTGATCCGCGAGTTGCGCGTCGCGCGTCCCCACGTAAGAATTTTAGCCGTGTCTGGGGCAGAGGGCGAGGACCGGATGCTGAGCGTAGCCAAACTGCTAGGTGCCGATGGTATTCTGCTGAAGCCGTTCGGTGTGCAAGATGTAGTCAAGGCCTTGTCTGCGGTCTTGAACGTCAACTAGGGTCAGTCAACTCAGTTAGCGTGACCTTTTTGGAATCTTTCAACTGAATGAGGTATTTTTTGTAGACCTTCCATACCTTCTCGAGCCGGCCATCAAATACCTCCCGACGAGAGGGGCAACCTTTGAATTTTCTAAGCGTGAAGTAGCGACCTTGTCTTGGTTGGCCCATGACTCTCCCTCATTTCCCCGTGGAGGGGTCACGTATCCCGTGCCGGTTGAGCCATGCCCCGTCTGCCGCCTGGTTCACCTGTTCATACACCTCTGCGATGATCTCCTTTACACGACCACTTCATACACCTCTGCGATGATCTCCTTTACACGACCACTTGTTCGTAAGCTCTCAAGCTGCGTCATGATGTGTTCAGGAAGTGAGGGCTGTTGTATGGCCAACGCGCTAATGATGGCTTCCACTTGGATTTGCTGTCGAACAAGTGCCCACATAATACCCGGCATGGTATGGTTCATCGGCTCTCCTTATGTCTTGTTGGTCCTTGACTAAGCTGATCCTCCGGATCCGGGAGCCGTCGGCAATTTGGCCAATTTCACGTGAATTGTATAATGGCGGGCTGCATTGGCGATCGTCTCCCGTACAACGGCCGGCTTGTTGACGAACGACAAGGTGTAGGTCACTCCCTTTTGCGGATCCTGACAGGAGAAAGGGCTCCCGAACGCGTTGTAAAAGAGCACCATGAGCTGGTCATATTCAGTCCCGCTCATCTCGACCGTTTTTTCGTGGATGCCTTGGCCCGCACTCGGCATTGCTGCGTTGCGCGCCGCAAGGATCTCCAGCATGATTGGCACGAGCGCATCAGGGCAGTGATTGAGTGGTGTGGAGGAAAGTGACATAGTAACTCCCTGTCTTGGCTTAGATGACTTTATCTTCGTGCTGGCGAATGTTCGGATTGCTCACGAGCAGCGCCTTGCCCGCCGCTCTCATGGTCATTTCATGCGTCTTCCGACCGGCGCCGTCGCTTCCCATCCGCGAATGGTGCCGAGCATTTCCGCGTGGTAGTCCACCTGCGCTACCTATTTAGTGAATAGGGGAACTAACTTGGCTCTGGTCCCAGGCGTGTTGAACCACACGAGCCTGCAGAACACGGGCATCTACACCCAATCCATGATGGAGCCAGTTCAAATCGCATTGCAGGAGCACAGCGCGTTTGTGATGCGAGGAGGACGTTCGGAGGTCAAGGCGTCGGTACAAGTGCCGCGAGCCAGCCCAGTCGACCATCTCCCACTCCCGCGACACGATGGAGTGGCCGGGATGACTCAACGGCCGCAACACTAGCAGCAGCCGCTGTCTGGCGAGTAACAATCGCAGGGCCATTTGTCTCCGTCAAGGCTGAGATGGAATTTGTGACCTGCCTCACATTCGAGATGTCTTCCAATTGTATGATCGGGCAGCGTAATAGTTCGGGCCCGCTCAATATCAGTGAGCCCCTCACACTCTTGTTGGGCTAGAAGTTCATGGCAGAGAAGTGTGTGCATGGTTCCACCTCCTACGCTGATCGTAACACTGCCTACTGGCCCGGTGCCTAGCTAGGACAGGCCCTAGGAGAGTTGATGTTGTAACGATTCGATGGATTGGCCGTGGTAACCTCACACTGTACTAACTAGAGGTGAACCGAGCTGAACTGTTACCGGAGCATCTTTTTGCGTTGCTCTTTTTCGTCCAATCCTTGTAGTCGGTCTTCCGCAGCTTTGCGGATTGAGGCATATTCCTCGTCCGCGAACAGAGTCAGGATGGAATAGTAGACGGCACGTGCTTTGTCGGTTTCGCCATTCACCAAATAGTCTTCTGCAATCGTATGCATGGTCGCCCCGGCCGTGTCGGCATCGGAGCGCTGGAGAGTCCGAGCCGTTTGCCGGTCGCCAGCCGCAGCAGACGGATGTCGGATGATGGGTTCGTAGGCGCGTCTGTGCTGAAAAAGCTCCTGGGCGATTCGTAGGCGTCCTTCCGCCGATAGCGCGCGGTTTCCAGCCTGTTGTGTGAACGTCAGTGACTCCTTGCTCAACTCCGGCAATCCATTCCGCCCATGCCCACAGCTCGATATTGACAGAAACCAAAGGGCAATGAAGCAAAGGCTTGCGAGGAGTTCGCTACAAAGCGAGCCGTCCTTACGCCTCACTTCATCCTCCGGAGCAGCCCTTTCCAATGGTCATTGAGGCCCAGTTCACGCGCGAATGACGTGACTTTTCTGTACAGGAACCAGCCGGCAATGAGGAGTAATAATAAGATAGCCATCGAAATGTAAAAAAGAATTCGCGCAACTTCTGACGCCCCTGCCGAAATGTCGGTAAACCCGAAGGCTGCTGCGACCAGCGCGATCAAAAAAAATATCGCTGCCCACATAAAAAACATGAATACCTCCTGAGGATTGTGAGCGTTTGCCGTCGCCTTTCCCAGCGCCTTCAATTCAATCGGCAACCGAGGGGAACTGCGAATCAATCCACTCGATCGCGAGCTTCTTAGCCACGCCGTCGGCCGCTTCCATCGTAGACAAGGGCTCTTGACGATCTCCTGTGACCGGATGACCGCTGGCATCGTTCTCACCAGGACTACACACAAGAGCGTGAGCTACCCATTACCCATCACGACGGTAAGACGTCAAGCGTATTGTGTAGGTTTTATGAAGGAGAGGCGCTTCGTCGTTCATCTGGGCAATCCCCAAAGCGCATCACTGAATGCCTAGCGGGTGTAGATTCACCGCGGAGGACCAGCCTCGGCTTTTGCAATATTGTCTCTAAATTCCTTCCATCCCTCTTTGGTGACAGTCACGGTTTTCACCGATGGGCCTTCGCCAAATGTCACGGATACGCCGGCAGGACCGATCGATGCATATTGGATGTAGCGCGTATTAATAATCCACTCGCCCAGTTTTGCTAAGGCCACTTGTCGTCTCCTTGTCTGTCAGGTGCAGTGATTCGCTGCCTCTACCGGTACCCGGCCAGGAACAGGCGAGGCACACGTGATGGGTCGTCCTGCTCAATGGGCTTCTGTAAGCGGTGGACGCTCGGCGTCCATTTATGGCTGTGACTCGCGTTCTTCGAATGGAGGCGGTTCAAGAGGACCGAACCAGACACCTTTCTGGAGCGATGGCTGACCTTCGGTTTCGGTTCCGACAGAGACCATGCGTTCCGCACTGAGGACGTAGACAATAACGATCTGCTTCTCTTCATTATCGAGGTGAAGCCAGTACCAGCCTTCTTTTGTGGGACATTCCGTAGTCCAATTCATGCTGAGATCCTAACCGCGCTCAGGCGATGATGGATTTGGGTCCGTAGTGGTCATTATCCGGTTTTGCGCTGTTTCCATTTTCTCTGCGATGTCGATGAGTATTGTCAGTAAGGCCATCGCCTCTTTTCGCTCGAACTTACCGCCTATCTGCACGTCGTGGAGTAGACTGCGGAGCTGCTCGGTATTGGTTTGCACTCTGGCCTCCCTTTGGAAATATGATGTTGTGAAAATCGTTGTGAAATGAGTGGAGAAATAGGGGAAATTCTGGGGAAAGTGGGGGAAAGGTTCAAACGCTCTCTCCCCCTGTGTTCATGAAGCTTTTATCGTGCTTTCAAGGGGTTCTCGCCACCTGCCAGAATCGGTTTTCGAGACCGACCGATTCGGCCACTCTCGCACCCCTCCGCATCCAGGGCCGGCAAAGAGGTGCAGCTTAACGTGGTCGATGACAGGATTCAAACGAAATGATCTGGATGGAGCGGAATTTCATGCTCCATGAGGCCGTCACAGGGAGGATCAAAAAGTGATTCCGTTTTGTAATGGACAGATTCCGCCGTAGACTCATCTCGTGCCTTGAGACCGGCGGAATGGTGGCGAGTCCAGGGTTACTCGTGTGTTCGTCAGGCGCGGTTCACGATACGTCGCCGCTAGGAACCTCTCGGTCCCATTGGGGTTGAGCATTTTGTGGTCAGACATCCACCCGTAACCATTCCCCCTGCCGACACACTTCTGGATGTGCTGAGATGGCGGGCTGAGCATCAGCCCGACCAGACGGCCTACGTCTTCCTGCTGGATGGGCTCGCCCCTGGTGCCGGTCTGACTTACAGCGAACTGGACGCCAAAGCGCGTTCGATTGCCGGATATCTGCAAACTCGGTTCGCGCCTGGAGAATGTCTGCTCCTGGTCTACCCACCTGGCCTTGAATTCGTGCAAGCGTTCTGGGGGACGTTGTACGCAGGATTAGTCGCGATACCGGTTCCACCGCCGGACGCGTTTCGCCTCAAGCACAGTCTCCCGCGGTTGCAGCGCATTACTAATGACGCCCGTCCGGCTGGAGCGTTGAGTACGAGTCAGATCTGCGCCATGCTGCGGCAGCAGGACCTTCGTGATAGTTCTCTAGGATTAGACGGGTGGATTAACCTCGATGAGGCAGGGCCGAACCCTTCCATTCAGTCGTCATCCCCGGTTTCATCTTCCCACGGATTGGCCTATCTCCAATACACCTCCGGCTCGACCTCCGTTCCAAAGGGAGTCATGGTCAGCCATGGGAATATGACCGCGCAGAGTCGCTATATCACTGAGGCCGGCGCCTACGATGCCCACTCCGTGACGTTGTCCTGGATGCCGCATTTTCACGACTACGGCTTGGTAAAGGGAATCATCCAGCCGTTGTGGATCGGTCGTCCTGCCTATCTCATGTCACCGCTCACGTTTCTCAAACGTCCTTTGCGGTGGTTGACAGCCATCCAGGTCTACCAAGTCACGCACAGCGGCGGGCCCAATTTCGCATACCGGCACTGCATCGAGAACATTGCGCTGGAGGAACGCGAGCGACTGGATCTTTCGGGCTGGGAGGTGGCGAGTTGCGGGGCTGAACCTATTGCTTCCGACACCATCGACCGATTCGCGGACGCCTTTGCTCAGGCGGGATTCCGGCGCGAGGCATTTTCTCCTGCCTATGGAATGGCGGAATTTACCTTGCTCATTTCCCTGAAGCGGCAGGGCTTACTGCCGACGGTGCAATCTCTTGATCCGGTGGCGCTGGAACAAGGAGTTGTTTCCGAGGCTAAGCCCGGAACCTCTGTGGTCCGCCATGTCGTCGGGTGCGGTCCTCCCGTCGGGGACACGAGGGTCGTCATCGCCCATCCGGACACGCTGTCTCACTGTGCGGCGCAACAGATCGGAGAAATTTGGCTGGCTGGGGGGAGCGGAGCGCAGGGTTACTGGAACAATCCCGAGGAAACGGCGCGGACGTTCGCCGCAAAACTTCTCGACAGCGGCGAGGGGCCGTTCATCCGGACAGGTGACCTCGGATTCATGAAGGACGGTGAAGTCTTTGTCACCGGGCGGTTGAAGGACCTTCTCATCATTCGAGGGCGCAATCACTATCCCCACGACATCGAACGCACGGTGGAGCAGTGCCACGCGTTATTCCGAGTGGGCGGGGCGGCGGTCTTCTCCGTGCAAGAAGACGGTGAGGAAGCCGTCGTCGTCGTCCAGGAGATCGAACGCCAAGCCTCAGCGCCGAACGTCGACGATATGGCCGGCGCCATTCGATCCGCTGTGTCGGAACAGCATGACCTCCATGTGTTCGCCGTGCTGTTCATAAAGGCGGGGACGCTTCCGAAGACCTCCAGCGGCAAGGTGCAGCGCCGGGCCTGTCGGGAGCAGTTCGTGAAAGGCGAGCTTTTGATCGTCGGGGAGAGTCGGCTCCAACCGCCCCACCATCTCCTTTCGTCAAGGGTCGTCAAGACAGCAGACCTTCGACTGCTCTCCCCCGAGGCTCGACGACAACAGGTCGAGCAGGATCTGTGCGAGATCATTGCCAATCGGCGTGGATGTAACGGAGCTCCCATAGATTGCGACAGACCGGTGCATCTCTTGGGGCTCGATTCGCTCATGGCGGCCGAGGTGCTGCATACGGTTGAAGCGACCTTCGAGGTCACTCTCTCGTTACAGACCCTGTTGGGGGGGGCGAGCATCGCCGATCTCGCCGCCAGGATCGGGGAGGAGATCCTTCACCCGGACACTGAGCCTTCGGTTCCGGTTCTGCCGGATTCGGCCCAGACAAATCTTGGCTTGCTCTCCGAAAATCAGATCGCCCTATGGTTCCTGAGCCAATTGGCCCCGGACAGCGCCGCGGCCAACGTGTCCGTTTTGCTGCATCTGCCGCAGGCCGTCAATGTCGTCTTGTTGAAGCAGGCGCTGGAGCAACTCGGCGATCGACATGCGATCCTTCGCACGACCTACGAGACCCAGGAGGACATTCCCGTTCAACGAATCCACGATCGTCTGCCGCCTAGCTGGGCTGTCATCGATGGGACCGCATGGGATTGGAGCCATATGCGGCGGCAGGCGCTGGAATGTGCGGCAATCCCATTCGATCTCCAGCATGGGCCCGTCTGGAGGGCCTTCCTCTTTCAATGCTCCGAAGGAGCATGGCTCCTCCTGGTTGCCCACCATATCGCCGTGGACGGCTGGTCGATGATGCAGCTGGTGCAAGAACTCGAACGGCAGTATGCGTCTGCTCGAGCTGGGGCTACGTTCACGCTGAACGGAAGCGATAGGGACCCGGTTCCCTACAGTGATTTCGTTCGTTGGCATCGATCATTGTTGGAGAGTGAACAGGGCCAACGTCTGGCGCAATACTGGAAAAAACGGCTCTCCGGAGAATTGCCGGCGTACGACATGTTATATGACCGGCCCCCGACAACCGTCGAGCCGGCAAGTTATGCCTGGCATCAATTCCATATCGACTCGGCATTGACGGAACGGCTCAAAACCTTCGCTCAAGCCGAAGGCACGACGCTGCATGTCGTCTGTCTCGCCGCGCTGCAACTGTTGCTATCCCGTTATACGAGTCAGGAGGACACGACGATCGTCACCCCCGTGTTCGGCCGAAGCCGATCCCGTTTCGCTCGAACGGTGGGCGATTTCGTGAACATGCTGGTGATGCGGGATGGCGTACAGGCGGAACACACCGGCCGCGAACTCCTGGCCCAGGCGAAACATAGTCTTTTGGAGGCCCTCGATCACCAGGACTATCCCTACCCGCGACTCATGTCGGATCTTCAACCGGTGCGCGATCATCGGCGCGCTCCGTTGGCTCCAATTCTTTTCGTTCTCCAGAAGTTTAAATTGTTGGCTGAACTCGATAAGCGCATGAGTTCAGCCATGCGTGGAGCCGGTCTCCCAGAATGGGAGGCCTATGTGATTCCACAGCAGAGCGGACAATTCGATCTCTGTGTCGAACTGTCTGAATCGGAACAGGGACTGAGCGGTTATTTCGAGTTTAAAGATCAGGTATGGGCTCCCGACAAAGTCGCGCGGATGCAAACGCATTTCGTGCGCCTGCTGGACGGCCTCGTGAATGAGCCAACGGCCCGCATCGGTGAGTTGCCCCTGATGTCCGAAGCGGAGCGGCGGGAGACCGTGCTTGCGTGGGGCCAGTCTCCGCCGCCTGCGGAAAGTCTTGCCTGTCTTCATCGCCAGATCGAAGCGCAGGCTCAACGGACACCCGAAGCGATGGCGGTTCAACAAGCAGGGCAGGCGCTCACCTATCGTGAATTGGATGAGCGGGCCAATCGCTTGGCCCATTATCTTCACCGGCGGGGAGTCGGTCCCGGCGTGGTGGTGGGGCTCTGTCTCGATCGGTCGCTCAATCTCATCGTCGGCCTGCTCGGGATCCTGAAATCCGGCGGGGCGTACTTGCCCCTGGATGCCGACTATCCGGTGGACCGGTTGGAATACATGCTCCGGGACAGCCAGGTTCGGGTCTTGGTCACCCAGCAGGATCAACTCGCGCGCCTTCCTGCGACGAACCCGCATACGATCTGCTTGGATTCAGAATGGGACCAGATTGCACGTTGTTCGAACAGTGTCATCGAAGGCACCGAGGCCTTGGACAATCTGGCCTACGTGATCTACACCTCCGGTTCTACGGGTCATCCCAAAGGGGTCATGATCGAGCATCGATCGATCGTCAATTATGTGGGCGCCATCACGGAGCTTGCCGGCTTGACGACACATGATCGGGTGCTTCAATTCGCATCCTTGAGTTTCGATACGGCCGCCGAAGAAATATTTCCTTGCCTGACAACGGGAGCGACATTGGTGCTGCGGACGTCCACCATGGTCGATGCCGTGTCCGGGTTCCTGGAACATTGTCGGGCTTCGCGGATTACCGTCTTGGATTTGCCGACCGCCTACTGGCACGAGGTCGTGACCCGTATGGAACTCGAGCAGCTCGTCTTCCCCGAGTCCGTGCGGACGGTGATCATCGGCGGAGAGCGGGTGCTTCCGCAAATCGTGCAGCGTTGGGCGAAACTGGTCGGCCGCCGCGTGCGCCTGTTGAATACGTACGGTCCCACGGAAACCACGGTGGCGGTCACCTGCGCGGACCTCACGGGGCTTGGTGCGGACGAGGAGCCGCAAGCCGAGCTGCCGATCGGCCGCGTGATACGAGGTGCTACTGCGTATGTGCTGGAGCGGCAGCGGCAGCTGGCGCCGGTGGGCATGGTGGGAGAACTCTATGTCGGCGGCGCGGGGGTGGCGAGAGGATATCGTGGACGTCCGGATCTGACCGAGGCCAGGTTCATTCCCGACCCATTTTCCAAGCTGGAGGGCGCGCGTCTGTACCGCACCGGCGATCTTGTCCGCTGGCGGCCCGATGGGCAGTTGGACTACCGGGGCCGCGCGGATCGGCAGGTGAAGATCCGCGGCTACCGAATTGAGTTGGAAGAAATTGAGGCAGTCTTGAATCGTCACCCGGATTTTGAACGCGCCGTAGTGGAGGTGCGCGAAGACCAGCCAGGAGACAAACGGATTGTGGCGTTCCTGGTCCCCCGGCCAAGCAACCGATTGGGTCTTGTGCAACTGCGCGAGCAACTGCGTCGTCAGTTCCCTGCGCACATGATTCCCTCGTCCTTCATCGAGCTCCAAGCCCTTCCTCTGACCGCCAATGGAAAGGTGGATCGTCGCGCGCTCCGTGTCGCCGGGGACAGTCGCGCCGTCAAAGTGGATGTGACCACCGAGTTTGTCGCGCCCCGGAATGCCACGGAACAGGTGTTGGCCGACATCTGGGGTGAAATCCTGCATCTCAAGGATGTCGGCGTGCACGACAACTTTTTTGAATTGGGCGGACATTCACTGTTGGCCACACAGTTGGTCTCGAGAGTGCAGTCCCTGTTTCAGATGGCCCTTCCATTACGGCAGGTGTTCGAGAAGCCGACGATCGCCACCCTGGCGGAGGCAATCAGGCAGACGCAGACAGGTGGGACGCCGAGCCGGGAGCCGGAGGGCCGGATCATCGCGAAGGCTCCCCGAGGCGGGCCCTTGCCTCTGTCGTTCGCTCAGGAGCGAATGTGGTTCCTGTATCGATTGTCTCCTGGCGCAGCCGCGTACAACATTCCGGCCAGCGTGCGCCTGCACGGCCCGCTGAATAAAGCCGCGTTGCGTTGGAGCCTTGACGAGCTCGTTCAACGTCACGAAGCGCTTCGGACGACATTCATGCAGAGCGAGGGGCACACATGCCAGGTCATTCATGATTCTCTGGAGCCGCAGTGGAACGAGGAGGATCTGCGAAATGTGCCCCTCGACATGCGCGAAACTCGGGCCCTGGAATCGGCGACTGCCGAAGCCCGCCGTCCGTTCGACCTCGAACAGGGCCCGCTGCTGCGCGTTCTGTTGATCCAGTTGGGAGAGGAAGATCATGTGTTGGTGATGAGCACGCACCACATCATTTCCGACCAGTGGTCCTACGGGGTGATCGCGCGTGATTTGGTGAAGTGTTA
>JAJONL010000087.1 GCA_021323395.1 Nitrospira sp. | reverse complement strand
ATGGAAAAGCAGATGCGGGCGGAACGGGAAAAGCGCGCCGTCATTCTGGCCTCCGAAGGCGAGCGGGATGCCGCCATCAATCAGGCGGAAGGGACGAAGCAACAGGTGATCAAGGCCTCGGAGGCCAGGAAACAGCAGCAGATCAATGAGGCGGAAGGCGCAGCCTCGGCCATTACGGCCATCGCCACGGCCACGGCTGAAGGCCTGAGAAAAGTGGCCGAGTCGACGCAGATTCCCGGCGGTTATGAGGCGATTCAATTACGGGTCGCGGAACAGTACATCGGCAAGTTCGGCGAGCTGGCGAAAACCAGCAACACCTTGGTCTTGCCGGCCAATGTCGCCGATGTCGGATCGATGCTGGCGCTCGCCATGAATATGATCACCAAAAGATCTTCGCCGACACCGCCCGCCAGATAAGACGCGGCTCTGTCGCGTTTGACAGTGAACCGAGGCTTCCCTACAATTCCGCTCATGCGAGAGTTCATCATCAAGGCTTTCGACGAGAGCGCCGACGTCAAGCGGCGTTTCGCGCAGGACCATGCGGATAAGATCGCCCAGGTCGCGCAGCGCATGGGGCAGGCCTTCCGGGAGGGACGCAAGGTCCTGCTGTTCGGCAACGGCGGCAGCGCCACCGATGCCGCGCACATGGCTGCCGAGTTCGTGGGTCGCTACAAGCGGGAACGCGCTCCGCTACCGGCCATTGCCCTCGCCACCGACATCGCCGCCATCACCTGCATCGCCAATGACTACGGCTTCGAGGCGCTCTTCGCCCGCCAAGTGCTCGCCCACGGCCAGAAGGGCGACATCGCGATCGCCATCAGCACCAGCGGCAATTCACCGAATGTCCTCAAGGGTATCGAGGCAGCCAAGTCGCTGGGCATGACGACGATCGCCTGGACCGGCGGCTCCGGCGGGAAACTGGCCGGCCTCGCAGACTATGCGTTCGTCGTTCCTTCGACCGTCACCGCTCGCATTCAGGAAAGCCACATTACGTTAGCCCACGTGCTGTGCGAACTCATCGAGGATCAGTTTCTTGCCAACCAGGCGTAAGCGTCCCCAGCCGGCATCCAGCCCCCGCGCGATGATCCAGCCGATCGATACGTCGCGCCTGAAGACCTATCCCCTCCAGCGGCGCCACAGCAAAGTCCAAGTCTCGAATTTTGCGAGGCCCTGGACCAGCGGCCGATCATTCACCCGCTTTCTCGAGTCGCTTCCCGACATCCTGGCGGTCAAGACGTTGCGCGAGGTGGCGCAGGCCATTGCGAAAGCGCATCGGCGGGGCCGACCCGTCATCGTGGGCATGGGCGCCCATGTGGTGAAGGTCGGGCTGGGCCCTCTCATCGTGGACCTCATGGAGCGCGGCATCGTCACTGCCCTCGCCATGAACGGAGCCGTGATCATCCACGATTTTGAATTGGCGTTCATGGGGCACACATCAGAAGAAGTCGACGCCGAGATCGACTCGGGCCGCTTCGGCATGGCGGAAGAGACCGGCCGCCTCCTGAACGAGGCCATCACGCTGGGCATGAAAGAAGGCCAGGGGCTGGGCGAATCGCTCGGTCTGTACATCAATCGGCATAAACAGCAGTTTCCCCATCGCGCCACGAGCTTGCTCGCAACTGGAGCCCGACTGGGCCTCCCCCTCACCGTGCATGTGGCCATCGGAACCGACATCATCCATATGCATCCCTCGGCCGACGGCGCGGCGATCGGCGCAGGCTCGTTGTTGGATTTTCGCCGCCTGGCCGCGGTGGTGTCCGAGATGGAAAGCGGGGTATACCTCAATCTGGGCTCGGCGGTGATCTTGCCGGAAGTGTTCTTGAAGGCCGTCTCGCTGGGGCGCAATCTCGGCCATCCGCTGACGAACATCACGACCGTGAATATGGATTTCCTCACGCATTATCGTCCCATGACCAACGTGGTGCGCCGGCCCACTCAGAAGGGCGGCAAGGGGTACTCCCTCACCGGCCATCACGAGATCATGGTGCCGCTGTTGGCTGCCGCCGTGCTTGAAGAACTGGCAGCCCGCTGACCCGGACAACCCAACGTTGCCTTGAGCCACGTTGAACGAATGCAGGCCGTGAGTACAACATTGCCCTCCTCCAAACCGCTGCTTGCCATGTGGGCCGATCTCAATGGCCGTTTTTTTCGTGGCGCTTTGCCTTCCATTCGTATTGAATGGAGCCGACGACTCACCTCCTCGGCCGGCATGTTTGTCTCCCGTATGGGACCCAGAGGCCCATTCGCCCCTGTCGGCCACGATCACAGCCGGCCGCGTTGCATCAAGCTCTCGGCGGTCCTCCTGCAGCGAAACGGACACCACCAAGTCCACGAGACCCTGACGACGCTGGCGCATGAAATGATTCATCAATGGCAATACGACATCCTGAAGCGTCGTCCGAATCATGGAGTCGATTTTCGCCACATGATGACCCGGATGAATGAAGCAGGACTCGGCATCACGATCTACCACTCGCTGGGTAAGGAGGTCGCCGCGCTGGCTAAGTATGCCTGGCGCTGCCAGCATTGCGGTTCCATCTACCGACGCCAGCGCCGTAGCATTCAACCTCGCCGACATTCCTGCGGTGCCTGCCGGGGGCCGTTGCGCGAGCTGGCCGTGCAAGGGGACAGGCAACCTCCGTTGGAACTGAATCCGGCACCCACAACGCCCGCTGCCGCAGGGCCTCAGCTCATCCTTCCCTTCTGCTTCCTCTAGGGCCCCCTATGTCCGCACGATGGCCGCGACAGGTCCTCTTCGGTGACATCGACGCGATGTTCGCTTCCGCCGCCGTCCTGGCTGACCCGTCCCTCGAAGGAAAACCGGTCGCAGTGGGTGGTCCTCCGCCTCGGGGCATCATCGCTGCGGCAAGCTACGCGGTCCGGCGGTTCGGAGTGCATTCCGCCATGCCGACCATTCAGGCCCTGCGGCTCTGTCCTCACCTGGTCCTCGTGCCGCCCGATCGGCCTCTGTACCAGCGCCTGCATCGCGAGCTTCAAACCGTGACAGCCCGATTTTTTCCTGAAACCGAATGGACGAGTGTGGACGAGTTTTATACGGACACGACCAAGCTGCAAACCCGCCATCCCGATCCGAGGGAGTTGGGACTGGCGCTCAAAGCTGAGATCAGCCGCTCGACGGGACTGACCTGTACGGTCGCCCTGGCCTCCGGGAAAGCCGTCGCCAAGATCGCCGCCAGCACGCACAAACCTGATGGATTATCAGTGATCGAGCCAGGCTGTGAGCCGGCGTTTCTGGCCCCATTGCCGATCGGCTCATTGCCCGGCATGGGGCCGAAATCTACCGAGGCCGTCCAGCGGTTGGGAGTTCGCGTCATCGGCGATCTGCTTGCGCCTCGCTTCGAATCGACACTCTTTCTGCTGTTGGGCACCAGGATGACGTCGCTCCAGTCGCTTGCCCGCGGCGTGGACACCGATCCCGTCGTGGCGGATCGCGAGACCAAAAGCATGAGCCATGAAACGACGTTCGATGAAGACACTGACGACCTTCTTCGGCTGGAACCGATTGTCCATGGGTTTCTCGAACAGTTGACCCACGATCTTCGCATGGAGGGACTGGCAGCCGGCTCCTTCACGATCAAGCTGAAAGACGCCCGCTTCCGCATCACCACGCGCCAGCGGACATTCTCGACGGTCTTGAATTACGATCCGGACATGTGGCCGGACATCCGCCGAACTCTCGTTGAGCTGATGCAGCCCGGGGCCCGGTATCGTCTGGTCGGCTTGGGGCTCTCGAATCTGGTCTCGGCCCCGGAACCGCTCTTCGATCGGCGACAGCGTGAGGCCGTCGCCATCCTCGACCAACTGATCGAACGACATGGCGCCGGCGTGGTCCGATTGGGAGGGCTGCCACGTTCTGACGAAGGCGACAGGAAGCGGAAACATGGCCGGCAAGATTGACCGCTGTCCAGCCATGAGTCGGGCATTGCTTCCAATGCCGGCCTCCCCATAAGATGAGATTTTTGAATCGATGCGAAACGGTATGGACTCTAAAGTCATCACAGCTGACAAGCTTGCGCCACTGCTCGCAGAACACCGTCGCCAGAAACAGGTCATTGTGTTTACGAACGGCTGTTTTGACCTCATGCACATCGGCCATACTCGCTACTTGCAGGCGGCTCGCAACCTCGGGGAAGTGTTGGTCGTCGGCATCAACTCCGACGAATCCGTGCGTGCTCTGCAGAAAGGCTCCGATCGCCCGATCGTGCCTGAAGCCCAGCGCGCTGAAGTTCTCGCCGCCCTGGCCTGCGTCGACTATGTGGTGATGTTTCCCGAACCGGATCCCGCAGCCCTCATTGCCGCTCTCCAGCCGGATATTCTCGTCAAGGGCGGAGATTGGCCCCTGGACCGAATCGTGGGGCGGGAGACGGTCGAGGCCCGCGGCGGACGCGTCCAGACGATTCCACTCGTCCCCGGCGTCTCGACCACCACGCTGGTGCAACGTATTCGCTCCACCACAGCGTAAAGATCGCCGATGAACTTCAAGTCTTCTGGACAATCAAAAAATGCAGGATGGTCAGAAAGTTCGTCCAGCGAGGCCGCAGTGAGGTCCACGGCGCGAAGAATAATGAGCGCCACGGTTGTGGACGCCGGCGAGACGGTGAGCCGGCCGTATCTTGAGGCGAAGCGTAATAATCTTACCCGCCCACCCCGAGCCTGCCGGGACAGGCTCCGTTCCCGCTGCTGTACGTTGAGCCTCTGCGCGAAGCGGGAACAAAGCTGGCGGACTTTTTCACCATCCTGCTAAGGATCTCGTGCCGCCTATCCCTCCATCGCATCTCATCAACTGGCTCGCGCCTATACGGGAAACTCTTCGCACGGGCAGCGGGAAGCCCTGCCTCATAGGGTTGCATGGCTCGACGGCCGGCTTCGGTCTGGCGCTTCTTACACAGAGCGCGCCGGGCCAACCTCTCGCCCAACGGTCCTGGCTGGTGATCGCCAAAACCGATGACGCAGCGGATCGCCTCTATCACGACACCCTGTTTTTCAGGACCCTGTGCGGACTGTCGGGCGATGATCTGGCGCTTTTTCCGAAATGGGAGACCTTGCCCTATGAATCGACGGTGCCCCACATCGATCTGGTCGCTCGCCGCATGCAGACGCTGCAGCGCCTCTGCACGACGGACCGCACGGTGCTGTTCACTTCCATCCCGGCCCTCATGCAGCGGGTGCTGCCAGCGCTGGTCTTCACTGGCGCGGTGCTGCAATTTCAACCCAATGGCGACCTGGAACGAGAAGTTCTCGTTTCCAGCCTGTTGAGACTGGGTTACCGGAAAAGTTCCGTCGTGGAAATTCCCGGTGAATTCAGCATTCGCGGTGGGATCGTCGATATTTATTCGACGGCTTACCCCGACCCCTTACGAGTGGAATTCCTGGGTGATACGATCGAATCGCTCCGGTTCTTCGATCCTGCCACGCAAAAGTCGACAGATAAGATCAAACAGGCGGTGGTGCTGCCGGCCCGCGAATTGATTCGCCCTGAGGATGCACCCGATGCGCTGGCGCCGTTGCCGGCTGATGCCGAATGGCATGCCCCCTCTGTCTATGGTTCGATGGACAACGTGCTGGATTATTTCGCGCAACCGCCGGTGCTCGTCCTCGATCAACCTGATGCCCTCAAGGCGCACACGGAGGAAAGTTGGCAGGCCATTGAAGAGGGCTATCTCCGGCACGAAGACCGGACAGACCCCAACCCCTATCCGACACCAGACCAACTCTATCTCACCTGGGATCAAATCCTCGCCGCGACAGGCGACTATGCTACCGTCGCCCTTGAACCGGTGACCGCGTCGGATGCGAGCTGGGAACCCGTGGTCACCTGTCCCGCTCAAACACCCGCGAGTGTGGGGCTGGGCCAACGCGGCACCGCCTTCAGCCATACGCTGGAGGTCCTGGACCGGTTGCGCGAAGGCGGGCCTGTCGTGTTGGTCGCCCGCAGCCAAGGCCAAGTCGGCCGCCTGCTCGCGCTGTTCAGCGAACATGATCGACCGGCTGTGGAATGGAAGCCGTCAGCCCTCTCGGCCGGCGGCGCGCAGAAGGCCCCGTTTTCTGTCCTGAATGGCGAGGTCTCGGCCGGTTTTCTCTCTCCCGATTTGCGTCTCGTGGTCCTGACCGAAGAAGAGTTGTTCGCGAAGGGCGCGCGCCACAAACCGCAGGCCAAGAGCAAGGCGGCCACGTTCCTCTCCTCGTTGGAAGATCTGAACGTTGGCGACTATGTCGTCCACATGCAATATGGCATCGCGAAATATCAGGGACTGCGCCGTCTCTCGGTGCAGGACTTCGATAGCGACTTTCTGGTGCTCGAATTTGCCGGGACGGATAAGCTCTACGTGCCGCTGGATCGGCTCACTCAGGTGCAACGGTATGCGGGCGCCGATGCCCACGTCCCGCGCCTCGACCGGCTCGGCGGCACCAGTTGGGCCAAGACCACGGCGCGGGTCAAAAAAGACATCGAAGAAATGGCGCACGAGCTCGTCGATCTCTATGCCAATCGGGAATTGGTCCACCGGACCTCCTACGGCAAAGACAGCCTGCTCTACCATGAGTTTGAGGCGGCCTTCGAGTATGAGGAAACGCCCGATCAACGGAAGGCGATTGAAGACATAGCCAACGACATGGCCTCTACCAAACCGATGGACCGCCTGGTCTGCGGCGACGTGGGATACGGCAAGACCGAAGTGGCCATGCGAGCCGCCTTTAAGGCCGTGGAAGAAAATCGTCAGGTGGCCGTCCTCGTGCCGACCACGCTGCTTGCCCATCAGCACTACGACAATTTCGCGGAACGGTTTGCGCCCTTTCCCACTCGCGTGGCCCTGTTGTCCCGATTTCAATCCCCCAAGGATACGAAAGCCATTCTCAAGGACACGGCAACTGGCATAGTCGACGTGCTCATCGGTACCCATCGCCTGCTGCAGAAGGACGTGCAGTTCCGCAACCTCGGCCTCGTCATCATCGACGAGGAACAATGGTTTGGCGTGAAACATAAGGAGCGCTTGAAACAGTTACGCACGCAGGTCGATGTGTTGACCCTGACGGCAACCCCGATACCCCGCACGCTACAAATGACCATGGCGACGGTGCGCGACCTCTCGATCATCGACACGCCCCCATCAGGACGCCTGGCGATCCGCACGCAGGTCATCCGGTTCAGCGAGAAAGCCATTCGGGAGGCCATTCTCCGCGAGCTCGGTCGCGGCGGACAGACCTACTTTGTGCACAATCGGGTCGAGACCATGGAACGGATGGGCGCCTGGCTGCAGGAACTGGTGCCGGAAGCCCGCATCGTGATGGCGCACGGCCAAATGGATTCCAAACCGCTGGAAGCCGTCATGCTGAAGTTCTTCCACCAGGAGGCCGATATCCTGATCGCCTCCGCCATCATTCAGTCGGGCCTGGACGTCCCAACCGCCAACACGATTATCGTGAATCGAGCCGATGCCTTCGGGCTTGCCCAGCTCTACCAGCTACGCGGGCGCGTGGGACGGGGCGGCGAACAGGCCTACGCCTACTTCCTCGTGCCGGACGAGGGCTCGCTGTCAGATGACGCGCAGAAGCGCTTGACCGCCATTCAGCAATTCACCGAATTGGGATCAGGGTTTCGCATCGCCGCAGCGGACCTGGAAATTCGGGGGGCGGGCAATTTGCTCGGTAAACAGCAGTCGGGACATATCGCCGCCGTGGGGCTCGATCTGTACCTTCAAATGGTCGAACAGGCCGTCCAGCGCCTGAAGGGCCAGGTGGTGGAGGAGGAGCCGGATCCCACGCTGCGCCTCAGCGTGTCCGCGTTTATTCCCGAGGATTATGTTGCGGACAGTCATCAACGCCTGTCGCTGTACAAGCGGTTGTCCTCTTGCGGACAGCTCGGCGATTTGGCCCTGATGCATGGAGAGATAGAAGACCGCTACGGACCTCCGCCCGATCCAGTCGAACGTCTCTTTGAGTTGATGCAAATCCGCCTCTTGGCCAAACAGCTTCGGTTGAGCTCCGTCGTGGAACAGCCGCACGCCCTGGTGATTACATTCGATCCCAAGGCCACTGTCCCTGAGGCCGCGGTCCAGGCGTTGATGGATCGCTACAAGAAGCGGCTGCGATTTCTGTCGCCGTTGTCCTTCGAACTCCAGATGCCGCATGAGGACTGGAGTTTGATCTTTCCGGAACTCAACGCAACCTTGCAAACCCTCTACGTCTGTGGTACCAACAATCAAGGGCCACGTACGGGCTCGAGCTGACCTTCGCAGAGGATACCCCTCCCGGCCGCATGACAGCACCGCTCACAGGACAGAGTTCAGACTGGCGAGCCCGATTGACCAGCCTCGCGCTGGGGCTCTGCGCCATCGGCTCGCTGGCCGCCTGCACCGAGCCGCCGCAGGAAGAGCCGGTCGTGGCCATGATCAACGGGCGATCCATCACCCAATCAGAATTTGACATACGTTGGGAAGAACTCTCGCCGGCGACCCGCGTCCGCTACGAGAAAGAAGGTGGCAAGCGCCGTTTTCTGGACGAATTGATCATGCGCGAGTTGCTCATGCAGGAGGCGCGTAAGCAGGGGTTGGATCAGGCCGATGACATCCGCGAAAAGACGCTGCGGTACCGTGAGCAATTGATTCTGGACGAGTTGCTTAAAGACCGGATCAAGACCAAGGTCGAAGTCTCGAAAGAGGAACTCGATGCCTATCTCGGCAAACATGCCAACCAACTCCTGGCCAATCCCAAAGTGCAGGTGTCGGTCATGTTACTCCCGAATATTTACGCGGCGAAGGATTTGAAACGGCAGGTGGAAGGCGGCGGCAATTTTACCCGCTTCGCCCTTCGGTATTCGATCGATGAACGGAGTCGCGCGAAGGGCGGCGACCTGGGGCCCTATCGAAAGGGCCTGCTGGAACCTGAACTTGAGACGTTGATTCCGTCCCTCCATTCAGGCGTCGTGAGTGATCCGATCAAGACGGACAAGGGCTATTACCTGATGAAGGTGAGTCCCCTGGAACCGGAAATCCTTCAGGCCGACCAAGCCATCCGCGAACGACTCCGGCAGGAATTATTGGCCGAAAAGCGCCGCAAGCGACTGGACGATATTTTTTCCGAACTCCGCGCCGGTGCGATCATTCGTCTGGCCGACGCCGCTCGTTATATGACGGATGAACCCGCTCGTCCCTGACGACCGCCCATTTCGACTCCGGCGTCCTCGTATGCTCAATCCTTCCAGCTGCTTCATCACAAGAGCGCTCCCTTTCTGAACCGTCGATTGTGTACAATCCCATCAACTCCATGAAGAACCGAGCCTGTTTTTTCACCATGTGCAGCCCTCCTCTCAAGCTCTGTGCCGGGTTCTCATTTTGCCTGGCGATGGCCAGTATCAGTCCGGCCGAGGCCGCGCGACTGGAAGATCGCATCATTGCCGTCGTCAATAAAGACCTGATCATGCTATCGGAGCTGAAACGCGATCTTCTGCCCGAGCAGGACCGGCTTCGCAAGCTCTACAGAGGAGACGAATTGGAGCGGCGCCTTAAAACGGCAGAGGCTATGGCGGTGACGAAAATGATCGAGCGGAAACTGCAACTCCAAGCCGCGCAAAACAAGGGGCTGGATATCTCCGACCAGGAGGTCGTGCAGGCCGTGGAGGAAATGAAGAAGCAGGGGGAACGGCTTGACAGTACGGATCCCAACACGACGAGAAGTGTTCGCGAGCAACTGACATTGATGCGCGTCGTCGACCGGGAAGTCCGAGGCCTGATATCCTGATTAAACCCCGCTCCCCCGACGAGATTTCCATTGCCCGCGGAAGGGCCGAAGCCCTGCTCGCCACCTTGAAGCAAGGCGAGCCGTTTGAGGAACTGGCGCTACGCTTTTCCGATGGGGCGGACGCATCGCGCGGCGGACGCCTAGGACAGGTGCGTCAGGGCGAATTGATTCCCGCTTTGGAGCAGGCCTTGACGTCTCTGCAGGTGGGACAGATTACCGGGATAGTCGAGACGGCGGAAGGGTTGCACATCGTGCGGGTCGACAACAAGAAGCCCCGACAATTTCGGCCCTTCGAGCAGGTGAAGACGGAAATTCAATCGCTCGTGTTTCAGCAAAAAACCGAAGACCAGTATCAGCTCTGGATGGCTGACTTGAAGAACAAAGCCTACATTGACATCAAGTTCTAGCAGGATGCTGAAAAATTCCGCCAGCAGCGTTCTCGCCTCGTTCAGACCCTCAACGTACCCCAAGGGTACGCTTCGGCCCTTCACTCGCTGCGGCCTTGCTGGACAGCCTTTTTGAGCATCCTGCGGGAGTGTTCTCTGTGTCACATGCGGGAGCTATCAAAGTTCTCTCGTGCCACATTAGATTTTTTGCAGCCTGTTGAACTGCGTGCGAATCTCGCCCCAGAGCGCGTCTCGTCCCTCGTGCGTTTCCGCCGAATACAAGATGATGGGAGCTTCCTGGCTCAATCCGCAGGCGGTGCGCACAGCGGCCAGGCTGGGGGCTCGCTCGCTCTGCCGCAACTTATCCGCTTTGGTCAGCACGATGATCATGCCGCACCCGAGAGACTGAACCCACTGCACCGTCGTCACGTCCTGCGGCATCCAGACGCGCGATTCAATCAGCAGGATGACCGCGCCCAACGATTGGCGCTGCTCGAGATATTGCTCGATCATCGGTCCCCATTGCGCCCGCGTGCTCTTCGACACCTTGGCGTATCCATATCCTGGCAGATCGACCAGGGACAGCAAAGACAGCTTCGGATCGGACGTGCGCACCGTAAAAAAATTCACAGCGCGCGTTTTTCCAGGCGTCTTACTGACCTTGGCCAGCTTCTTTCGATGGAGCAACGAATTGATCAGAGACGATTTCCCCACGTTCGATCGCCCGACAAACGCGATCTCGGGCAAGTGGTCGGGAGGAAATTGTTCTGGAGAGACGGAACTTTTGATAAACTCGGCACTGAGCAATTTCATGGTGGTCGGTCGCGCCTCGAAATGCGGGATGCCCGCTCACCTCCGGTGACGACGCCGGACCGATGGAGCACCTCGTGCACTCATAGATAGAGGGTTGGGAATGAGCAAGTCAACCGGTAGTCTGTTCGGCCGACTCCTGTTTTGGCTGATCCTGCTGATCGGCCTGCCGGCCGCGGCCGTGGCGCTATACTGGTTGACGACTCTCCCGGACGTGAGCTCGCTCGCAAAACACCACCCAACCGATACCGCCCTGATGGAAGCGCGCCGAGCTCAAGCGAAGGAACAGGGCCGCAGCCAGCGCCAGCAGTTCATATGGGTCCCTCTGTCCCGGATTGCGCCTGTCCTTCAACGGGCGGTCGTCGCCGCTGAAGATGCCTCATTTTTCGCCCACGAAGGATTCGATTGGGAGGGCATTAAAGATGCCGCTCTCTACAACCTGGAGGTCGGTGAATTTAAACGGGGAGGAAGCACCATTACCCAGCAACTGGCGAAGAATTTGTATTTGTCCGCTGAGCGCTCCCTGTTTCGGAAAGCGCGCGAAGCATTGATCACCCGTTCCTTGGAACACCATTTGACGAAGGAACGTATCTTGGAGGTCTACCTCAACGTCGCCGAGTGGGGACAGGGTGTGTTCGGTGCGGAAGCGGCAGCGCGCCATCATTTCGGTAAATCGGCGAAAGAGCTGACCCTCGATGAAGCGGCCCTGCTGGCGGCGATTCTGCCCTCTCCGCGACGTTATGATCCCATCCGCCATACGGCCTACTTGAACCGCCGGCAGCACCACATCATCCGATGGCTGGAACGAGGCAACGGCCGGCGGCCGGTCTCCCTCTCTCGCACACCCAGCCCTGACAAGCCACCGTCATTCTCTAGCGAAACTGGGGAGGATATCGCCGTACACAGACCATCAGCAGCTGACTAACAGTCTGCGGAAAAACTCGATTGTTGCGCAACACGGCACGATCAGCTCACGTGTGCTGTCGGCGCCAGATTAGCCGCAGGATGCGCAGAAAGGCGACCTTCTTACCCGCCCTTCCGCATCCTGCTAAGGCTATTCCGCATCCCCGACTGCCGTGAAATCATGCTCTCCGAAAATGGCCGACTCGTGCAGGTAGTGTTTGAATTCGAGGAGGTTCTGCGAGGGGTCTTCCAGGAAGAACGTGAGGTGTTCGATGCGCGTTCCCGCAAACCGCCGCCGAGGCTGCTGATAGAATTTCAACCCTTTGTCTGTGGCTCGATCCGCCAAGGCCTGCCATTCCGATTCGAGCGTCAAGACCAAGCCGAAGTGACGGGGATAGACACCCTTCTGAGACAGGTTCATGTCAGGGGTGAGGTGGGCGATGATCTGATGGCCGGCCAATCCGAAGGTGACGGCCTTAGAGGATTCTCGGCCCAGGACACAGCCTAGACCCTGGACATAAAAATGTTTGGCGGCGGCGAGATCACGAACCGGAAATGCCAGATGAAACAGTGCGGGCATAATGTGGTTGCCTCGTGTCACTGTAGCAAAACCCGGCGCGCCTATGCAAAGCAGCCTTGCACGCGGGGACGCCCATCGCGGCCGATAGACCCTGCCACCATGTGCGGGGTGCTGTGTCGAATCGCGAACCGACCATCGGGGGACAGAACCAACACCCCAGCCGCTCCGTTGATACGCTCCACCACCTTCCGTAACACACGGTTCGCCGATACACGCGGACTCAACCCGCTCGCGAGGAGATCGCTGATTTCCTTGGCCACCGCCACCCGAATGATACTTTCTCCCAATCCCGTCATTGAGATGGCTCCGGACTCATTGTCCGCATAGACGCCGCAGCCGATCAAGGGCGTATCGCCGACTCGACCGGGCAACATGACATCCACGCCGCCGGTGGAAGCGCCCGCTGCCACCGTCCCCGTCAGGTCCAACGCCACGGCACCCACCGTTTCCTTGCCCAAGCTTCTTGTGCGGAGCCGGCCGGTTCGCAGGATCGCCTGATGCAAGGCTAGCGTCCGGCGTAGTCCTGTGCGCGGGCTCAGATGAAAGGCGCGCGGTTCCCGCGCTCGCTTGGCACGAGCCAGCTCCAAACCAAAATATTGTGCAAAGCGCGAGGCCGACTGCCCGACCAGCAACACATGCCCGGTCTTCTCCATGACCAGTCGTGCGGCGGTGATGGGATGGACGATGCCTTCGATTGAGGCCACGGCCCCTGCCCGCAGCCCATCTCCTTCCATGATCGAAGCATCCATGCGGCGCACCCCGTCGAGTTGATGATTCGCGCCGATCCCGGCATTAAACAATCCTGACAGCTCAAGCAGGCGGATGGCTTCTTCGACCACGGCCAATGCCGGTGCGCCGGCCATGAGCGATCGATGGCCCTCGGCGAGCGCCGACTCGACGCAGGCCGCCTGGGGAACGGTCATGGCGCGGCGTCCCGCGCCTCCGTGAAGCAACAAAATCGGTCGCGATCGTTTCAATTGAGCAGAAGATCTTTGATGGGACGGTAGGCAGGATCCTGCATGCGGTCGAGATCTGATCGGACAAACCCAAGCCCGGTGACGCAGAGTTCAAAATTTTCTGACAACTTCCGGAACAACGGCGAGTCCTGTTCGGGATCATAGTCCCCATACTCGGCCACCAATCCGTAGGAACGTTTTCCCGTCTTCATATAATCCACCAGGAAATCCTGGTGGTAGATGAGTCCGGCGGTCTTCAGACGGCGAAGGTATTCGGGGAACAGGCCGGTCATGAACAGCGTAAAGTCGCCGATGTGCCGGTGAACCTCGCGCTCGCGGTCGAACGACTGCGCCTCCAATAATACCTCCGATTCGAAGAGCATTTCGACCACCGAATCGAGGGCGCGGCCCTGTTTGTTTTGAATCTTGAAAAGTTGGTCGGAGTGAGCGAATTCGACGAGCAGGTTGGAGACATATTCGGTGACGTTGAGATCCGGCCACCCAAGGTGTTCGGTAAAACTCTTTTCCGTCAACGCGCCGAACAGTTGGCGGAGTGGATGGCTGCGAGAAACGGGACTTCCCATCTCGACCTCCCGGGCAATCCCTGCCCTGTGAAAATAGTATAACAGACCACCATGAATCGATCGATACTACTCCCTGTATCCTTATCGGTACCCCACCGCGAAACCTAAACGGGACAGTTACGATTCCCGCCGACTGTCCAACAAAAACGTCACCGGCCCATCGTTCAGCAGTTCCACCTGCATATGCGCTCCGAAGAGGCCGGTCTCAACACGCAGGCCTGCCGCACGCAGGCGAGTCGCCGCCTCTTCGTACAATGTACGCGCCTCCTCCGGCGTGGCAGCTAGGTCGAACCCTGGCCGTCGACCTTTTGTCGTGTCACCGAGGAGCGTAAACTGCGAGACCAACAACACCGCTCCACCCATATCACACAGAGCGAGATTCATCTTTCCCGACTGATCTCCAAAAATCCGGAGCGTCTGAACCTTCTCGATGATATACAGGAGATCGCGCTCCCCGTCACCTTTGGCCACCCCCAGCAAGACCAGAAGGCCGGCATCGATTCGACCCACCACCCGGCCGTTCACCGCGACCGTAGCGCGGGTGACCCGCTGAAGGACTGCTTTCATGATTTATTCATAGGAGTCATCCTCGAACCTTAGTCGCCCCCTATTGGGCATGCCGCAATTGCTCCAGGATGCCTTCCAACGTCAGCAGCCGCCGCTTCATCGGCAGGCCGCAGCCAAAGCCACCAAGCGAGCCATCATGCGCGATGATCCGGTGGCAAGGCACCACGATAGGAACTGGGTTCGCGCCGAGCGCCATACCCACCGCCCTGGCGTACTGCTTTCCTCCCACGCGGGTGGCGACCCATTGATAGGAGCGCGCACGGCCGTAAGGGATCCGCATAATCGCCTTCCAGACTTTCCGCTGAAACGGCGTGCCGGCCGAACAATCCACAGGAAGGGAAAATTTCCGGCGAGTCCCCTCGAAATAACCGAGAAGTTGCGTCCGGGCCTCCGCCAGCAGAGCCTCAATCTCCGCATCCTTCGTAACCGGTTGTCGGCCAGAAGCTGCCGGCCGAGTCGGAGGGGACAGGTCGATCGAGGTGATCCCATTTACGGAAGCCTCAATCTCGATCCAGCCCCAAGGCGTCTTGAAGGTCATCGGCCGTGTCATCTCAGGCCCTTCCAAATTTCTGTGCTAACCGTCCCAGTTTCCGTTTCGCCATGCCTGTCACGACCTCCAGCTCGTCCGATCCAAGCAGGATGTGCACGGCAAGATACCCCACGACACTGCCGCCAATCCCTGCAGTCAGGACGACTGATTTCATCAGCCATTCCCCATCGCGAGTCCAAATCATTGCGCCCGCCACCCCCAGGCAGATCAAAACGACCGGAACGCAGGCTACTGACACACGAAGAACGGACCTTCCGATCGAACCCCAGTCGACCCGCCCCAGTCGCCGATGCAGCACCGCCACGAGAATGCTTGCGTTCAACATCGAGGCTACGGCCGTGGCCAAGGCCAATCCTGCAGCCTCCAGCAGGGTCATCAACCAGAGCGAGAGAAAGATATTGGCCCCCACGGCAATCCCCGCCGTGATGGCCGGCGTCCTCGTATCTTGCATGGAATAAAATGCGGACACGATGATGCGTACCCCCGCGAAGGCCCACAATCCCACCGCATAACAGAGCACCGCGGTCGCCGTCGCCAACGTGTCGGCTTTGGTAAATGAGCCGTGCTCAAAAAACACATGCACGATCGGCTGTCGCAGGAGGATCAGGCCGAGCATCGCCGGCAAAATAATGAAAAAAATCATGCGTAGGCCGAACCCTAGCGTCGTCCGCAATTCATCCATCGCCCCACGGGCAGCCTGCGAGGAGAGGGTCGGCAGAATCGCTGTGGCGAGCGCCACCCCGAAAATGCCGAGCGGAAACTGGATCAGCCGCATGCCATAAAATAGATACGTAGGCCCGCCGGAAAAATACGAGGCGAGAATCGTGCTCACGGTAATGTTGATCTGCGTCACTGACAACCCCAGCAACGAAGGAATCATGAGCCGGCCGATCCGCTTGACTCCTGGGTGCCCTGGTTGAAACCGCAGGCCGAACAACATGCCGCGACCATTCAACCCCGGCAGTTGCATCGCAAACTGTGCGATGCCGCCCACTACGATGCCGATCGCCACGCCGATAATGGGCTCCGGCAGCAACGGGGAGAGAAACAGGGCACAGGCAATGGTAAAGGTATTGAAAAATACCGGTGAAAAAGCCGGCGCCGCGAAGGCGCGCAGCGAATTCAGAATCCCCATCGCCAAGGCCGCCAGGCTGATGAACAGTAAATAGGGAAACATCACACGGGTCAACAGCGTCGTCAGCGCCAGCTTGTCAGGATAGGCATGAAAACCAGGGGCAAGGAGCCATACGATCCCCGGCGCCGACACCACACCGATCACCGTGATGGACGTGACGATCGTAAGGAGTGTCGTGAAGGTGGCGCTGGCTAATTCCCACGCGTCCCGTTTCGTTTTGACCGTGTGATATTCGGTAAAGACCGGAATGAAGGCTGCGGACATTGAGCCTTCGGCAAACAATTCCCGCAATAGATTGGGAATACGGTAGGCCACAAAAAAGGCATCGGCTGCCGGAGTGGCCCCAAACAGCCTCGCCAGCACCATGTCCCGGACAAACCCAAGGATCCGACTGAAAAAGGTGGCGACACCGATGAGACCCGCTGCCTTGACGACGGAGCGGGTTTCGTCGGGAGTGGAGCGAGATGGTTCAACGGAGGCGGTGGGATCGAACATTAGTCGGGATTGTAGCGAAACCGGGCGGGACCGTCCATTGTCACACGAGAACCAACCTTCACAGGTCCTGCATCACTTCGTTCGACAGCTCGTTCGGATTGTCCCCCTTGCCTGCGGGACAGGCACGAGCGAGGATCACTCCACTTGCTTCAATTCCCCGACAGAGCCCGCCCACCAGGTCCCGAGCCTTTAAACCCTCAACGATCATGGCGACGACTGTTTGCCATTGGGCGCCCGACACGCGATCCACCAGGGATTTGTCCGCAAGTAGATAGACTTGGTGTTCGAGGAGCGAGATCATCACCAGCAATCCGGTTTGCTCTGTCGTGTGAGCGATACCATGCTGGGTAAAGGCCAATTCGGCCCGCAACTGCACCTTCTGGTGCATTCGTTCACGAGGAGTGAGGAGTCGGATGATCACCGGCAGGGTCCCGACCCAGACTCCTATGCCATAGGCCAGCGTGGTCGCGGCAAGCAACCAGACGGCATTTGCCGCATGCCATCCCCAAGGAAGCCACGCGGTTTCAATCGTGAGTAACGTCGTTAAAACGAGCACTGCGAGTATGAGGCCGGCACGATGTTGTGTCTCGCGGTACAGTCCCGATCGCGCGACGATCATGGGGACGATTTCGGCGCTCGTCTGTTGCTCCGCCGCTTGCACCGCCGCCTCTATCCGCGCGCGCTCCTGGCTCGTGAGCGCCGGCCATTTACCAGTCGCCACCTGCGCCTCCTCCTCCGAAACTGCCTCCTCCGCCCGAGAAGCTGTCGGACCCTCCGAACGATCCGCCGATACCGCCGGATCCCCATCCGCCATGTTGCGTGCTAAACCAGGTCCCGTCGAACGCGTTCCCGTTCCTCCTTCGGCCCGACCCGAGACCTTGCCCGAAAGCACTAAGCAGACTGACCAGAGTCAAACTCACGCCTCCGGCAATCACGGCCGGTATCACCCAGGGTGCGGCGAGAAATGACAGGCCACCCCCGGCAACCGCTCCCAGCACGCGATGCGCGCGCGAGAGAACAAGACCGATGACCACTCCCAGGATGACCGCAAAAGCCGTGTTGCCGAAGGTCTCCCCGGAGGTCGGGGATCCAGCAGGACGCTCCGGAGCGCGATAGGTCCCTTCGATGGTCTTTAAAACGGCCTGAATCCCGGCCGTAACGCCGGCGGGGATATCGCCGGCCCGAAACTTCGGCACGATTTCGTTACGGATGATCTGTGCCGACCGCGCATCCGTCAGCACCCCTTCAAGTCCATACCCGACCTCAAGTCGAATTTTTCGATCCTTGATGGCGATCAGCAGCAAAACGCCATTATCAGTCCCCTTGCTCCCCAACCGCCAGGAGGTTGCTACGCGGTGGGACAGATCAAACAGCGGTTCTCCTTCGAGCGATGGAATGATGAGTACCGCCACCTGATTGGTGGTTTTCTCCTCATGCGCCCGGAGATCGGCCGACAGCCGTTCGTGCACAGCGGGTGGAAGGACGTGCGCCAAGTCTACGATGCGGCCGGTGAGGGGCGGAACCTCGAGCGCCTCAACTGGTCGGGCGGCCGCAAGCGCGAGCAGCAGGGACACCATGAGGACCGCAGCCCCGACACTTCGCATCTCCCGCATCACACACTCCACTCGCTTAGATGAGGTGGAGGTCAGAACTTTACTTCCGGCGGCTTCGCCACCGCCTTCTCGTCGGCCACCGTGAAGTTGGCCTTCTCCTCCAAATGCAGCAGGAACTTGGCAGTCAGATTTGTCGGGAAGTAACGGACCATTTTGTTGAACTCTGCCACCTTGTCGATGTATCGCTTGCGCGCCACGGTGATGCGATTCTCCGTGCCTTCTAGTTGGCTCTGAAGATCACGAAAGTTCTGGTCTGCCTTCAAGTTGGGATAGTTTTCCGCCACGGCCAATAATCGTCCCAAGGCGCTGGATAGACCCTGTTGGGCCTCCTGAAATTTCTTGAACGCCGCTTCATCGCGCAGCAACTCCGGCGTCACTTGGACGCTCGTGGCCTTCGCCCGCGCCTGGACGACATTCTCCAGCGTCTCTTTCTCATGCGCCGCATACCCCTTGACCGTATTGACCAGGTTTGGAATCAGATCGGCCCGCCGTTGATACTGGTTGATGACTTCGCTCCAGGCAGCCTTGGTGTCCTCGTCGAGACCCTGCAAGTCGTTGTATCCGCACCCCGACAAGGTCAATGCTCCGGTCAGCAGCAGCATTGCCGCCATTAACCGCGTGACTGACGTGACCATACGTTCCTCCTTCGCGCCGATCATGAGGGACGGCACCTATTGAAGATCTAAGATGTTCGCCGATGAAGTCAATAACTCGCGCCATCTGATGAGGGCGCAGAGATATCGATCAGCCACCAACCTTTGTTATACTTACCCCTTCCACCCTCGTCCCGCAGATGGAGCAGCTATGGCTCTCGATCGTACCACCAGTCACCCCGGAGGGTTTCAGGTCCGACACCGCCACTTGGGCATCTTTCAGGGAAGCTCAATCGGGCTGGCCTTTTGGCATCCCTCTTCGCACATGCCCGAATACGGACTGTGCCGATTCGTCACGCGGGAAAAAGCTCAGGACTATGTCGAATACCTGTCTTCGCGCACCTGCCCTGAGCCATGAGCCATTGGATCGTGCGGACCTGACCGTGGAGCCGTTCGACCATACCGAACACGAGCGGCTCATCACAGACTATCCACAAGCCTCTGCCTGGGAAACCCCACTGTAGCAGAATACGGGTGCAGTCGCTGACCCTTTGAAAAGGGCGCGTTGTTCACGCATCGCTGTTTTCACTTACCGAGGCGCCGCAAGGGAGGCGACTGACGCGGTGAGGACGAGAAGTGTCAACAGCCGGGCTAAGTAGTGGCGCGAGGCCTAGAGGATTCCGCATTGGCATGGACGAAAGCCAGGAGCCGTTTGTCCTAGAGGATTCCGCATTGGCATGGACGAAAGCCAGGAGCCGTTTGTTCTCCTGGGCCGCCCGCAAAAACTTAAATGCGATTCCACGAGAACTGACGGATCGGACCATCGCCGCGACTTCGAGCGGAGCTTCGTCATCCTCCAGCGCGATCTGCAGATAAAATATATCGTCGAGGTGCACCGAGGCTTGGCTCTCAATGACGCAGCCGCCCATCGAGATATCTAAAACCGTCCCCTCTCCTCGCACCTTGCCTCCGGAGAAAGATAAAAACAGCCGGACAGGAATTCGCAGGTGTTCACGACGCTCCACAATGGTTGTTGGAATTCGTCGTCCCCAGCGAGAGGCCGGGAATCGAAAACTGCAGGACTGACAATGAAAAGGCGCCATATAGGCGAGTGATTGGAGGCGTTCGAGCAAAGTGTGACAGCGCGAACGAAGCACCTTGTCTTGTCCACACTGCGGGCATGTCAGCGGCTGGGCCATAGTCAATGATCGACAGATATCATTCGTGCTGTGATCTAGTCAGCAATATGTCGGACTTGTAAGTTTTTTGACCATTCAGTCAGCCCCGGCCCTGTGCCCCTTACATTCAAGAGAGGTTCAACGCCAGTTCAATCGATAAAGGATGAGGAAAGTTCTGTCAAGAAACTCAACAGTTCTCGGGCTTCGACAGGAGCTCCAGACTACATACACGCACCCCGGCCCAGCTCCTTCAACCCCACAATTCACTTGGATCCATAGCAAGAATCAAGATTGTGGGCCTTCCCAGTGGCGATGTCATGGAGACTCAGTGAAAAGGCTCCTCCCGTCCCCCTCTTTTATACAGAACCTTCTGTTCTGATTTCGGATTTGTCTAAGTCCTCGGCACCAATAGACTGATAACACGAAGAAATCAGGATTAACGGCTTTTAACATCGCACTAACCGCGCTCTAATCTCGCATTGTTATGTTCCTCCTCACATGGGCACGCCCTTCACGATAAAGGGCACATCCTAAGGAGGTAGTAGCCATGACATGCGGACGATGCCAAGGATTAATGGTCGATGAGTGGCGGCCGGATTTTTCCCCGGAAACGTTTGTGTGGCGCTGTATTAATTGCGGATCGGTAGTCGATCCTTTGATCGAACAGAATCGGCGGACAAGAGTTGCCGAGCAACTATTATTAGAGCCAGTGGAAGCTTTACAGTAAACCGCAGAGCCGCAGGCGGACTGATGACTGCCTGCGGCTGAGGTGGCGATTATACAGCGAAGTCGGCCCAGAGGACGGTATGGTCCGAAGGATCCACAGAGCGCCTCGGTTCGAGGTCGACCTCGACTCGCTGACACATTTGCGCCAATGAGGCCGTCGCCAGAATATGGTCGATCCGCCACCCCTTGTTTGCGGCAAGCGCGCTGGGAGCACGATAGTCAAAAAACGTGAACTGCTGGCGATCTGGATACAGTTTGCAGAATACGTCTTCGAAGCCCCACGCAATCGTCTTCCCATAGGCGTTGCGCGCGTCTTCGTGATAGCAGACATGATTGAGATGTTTCTCCGGACTGTGGACATCAATGGGTCTTGGGGCCACATTCATGTCTCCACACCAGATCGCCGGCTCCTTCGGCGAAAGATGCGTTTCAAAATGCTTTCGTAACCGCTCGTACCAAGCAAGCTTATATTGGTACTTCGGTGAATCGATCTCAAATCCTTGCGGGACATAGGTATTGACGATGGGAATGCCCTGAATCACGACCCGCAAGAGACGCGCATCTTCCACATCCCCTCCGTCGTCGAATCCATACCACACGGCTTCCGGTTTCGTTCGACTCAGCACAGCGACGCCGTTATATGATTTCATGCCACGAAAGGTGATCTGGTAGCCGGACGCAGCGAGCCCCACAAGAGGAAATTCGCTGTCCTGAACTTTGGTCTCCTGCAGACAGAGCACATCGGGCTGATGACGCTCAAGCCACTGCAACACGATGGGGAGGCGCTTACGTAAGGAATTGACGTTGAAGGTAGCGATTTTCATGCGGCGCGGCCGATTGTAGCAGAGCGCTTCATCCGCAACAACTCACCCCGTAACCTCATGGCCTGTGATCGGAGAATCTCGATCACAGGCCATGATTGCCTGACCTGCTCGGGGAGATCACGCCTTCTCCGCGCCAGGCTCAGTTCCGCATCGCATCCTTCATGTCCTGCTGCATGCCGTCAGCCTGGCGCCGGGTGTCACCGGCTGCGCCCTTGAGTTGCGCGGCTCTGGCTTGGGCGGCCTCTTTCTTTGCTTTCGCTCTCGTTTTCGCCTGCTCTTTCTTGGCCTTCATGTCGGCCTTGACCTGCTTCTTTTTGGCTTTAGCTTCATCTTGCTTCGCCTTCATCTCGTTTTTCACGGACTCCTTCTTGGCCTTGAACTCATTCGTCAGGTCTGACTGGCGGGCGTTCAGATCGTCCGTGAATCCCCTCATGTCCTGCTTCGTCTCTCCCGAGATCGTCCCCATCCCCAAATCGTCGGCGAAAGCGGATGAGCCCATGCCCAGACCGGCAACTGCGACCATGACGGCAATAGACCTTCTCATCAACAAACCTCCCTTATGGTTGAAGGTGGCATTGAATCCGCGTCGGACCGACGGGACTGCAGCACCATCCATACTCCGAGAGGGCCCCTTTGCCAAATATTTTGCTGGTTTCCGCCGGCATGGCCTGCTCGACGGGCGTCAGGGCACAAAAATCTGCGGTTCGTCGAAGAATGGCGCAGGTTAATGGCGGACGGCGGCAAGATAGCGTCGGAGAATGGCCTGCTCGACTCGCGAACGGCCACGGTCCGGCGCAGGATACCGGAGCACAAGATGAATGCGCCCAGGCTCGGGAAATTGGAGAGTGATTCGCGGATCAGGAGAAGGAGCTTCCAAGAGATTGCGTTGCTCCAACAGTTTCATCTGCCGGCCCATTTGATCCATGAAGGGAGCGCATTCCGCCTTGGCGGCTTCCAGGAGCGCATGTTCGGCTGCCTGCCAATTTTCAGAACTCATGAGCGGGACCGACAAGAGATAGAGACCGTACTCTTGCGATGGGCTCTCTTTGATCAATGGATTGGTAAACAACAGGCTGTTCGGAAAGACCACAATTCGACCGGTGTATAGATGGGACGTCAAACCCGGTCCAATCTCCAGCAGTTTGGTCGCAAAGACATCATGATCGAGCACGACCCCTCGAAAGGTGCCCAACTGAATGCGGTCTCCGACCCCATAGACGCTGCCTCCCACTCGCAACGCCGCTCCGCTCCAGCAGAGAATCAACTCTTTGGTCGCCAAGACCACGGTGGCCGCCAATGCGACGAGCGACACAGCGAACGCTTCCAGCTCATGGGCCCAAATCACCACGAGACCCACGAAGAGCCCAAGCACCATGCTATTGCGAATGGTGACGATCCATCGGCGCTTCGCTTCGATCGTCAGGGTTTGGTTTCGCCTAATCGAGCGAACTACAATCATTCGCACGATGAGCAGGATGAGGAGAAGGAGGACGGACTTGATGAGATCGAAAAAGACACTCGAGCCGATGACCGGCAACATTTCTCGCATAGGGTATTCTGACCGCGTTACTGCGAAGCGGCCTCATCCTCACTGACGCGGGGAACGCATTCCTCGCGTTTCCAATCCTTGAGCCGCTTATCCTCGCCGAATGAGAGGGTATAGCGATAACAATAGAGCGGCTCGCGGTAGGGTTCTTCGGCTCCGGCCAAACTTTTCCCAAAGGGCGACGGCGATGGAGGAGCCTTTGTTTTTGCACCTGTGGCCAAGCTGCTGGGATCCCAGGGATGGACTTCTCGATCTCCCATCGGCACTCGATAGGTCCAGACCGTATCGCCACCGAGCACCGGCGTCTTGGCCGTACTCGGAGGACCGAATTTTTCCGTGATATCGTCTTGCGTGAGTCTCTTGACTCCCTTTTCGAGATACCGGTCTCGCCAGGGCCCTCCACAGCCGGACAATACCACAAGGCAGAGCAGAAACAAGCACGTGAGCGACAAGACCTGGCGTTTCACGTCACATTGCCTCTTAGAGGTCGTCCGGTTACCGTCTCGAGTCACGCTGGTCTCGCATCCATCGGATTGAACAATACATCGCATAGCCCTGTGCCATCATTCCCGTGATCAGAAGTCCCAACGCCGTTTGCAGCCACATCGTATCGGGATATTCCAGCCCGTAGATGCCGAGCATAAATCCCAGGGCGATAAACACAATGCCTATCCCGCGCGCGATCAATGCATTCGTTCGCAAATCAGACATTCGTCGTGCTCTCCGCCGGCAGAATCACTACGCTACACCGGACCCTCTCGCTGCTTCAACTCTTCATCCTCCAGGATCATGACTTTGACTTCGTACGGATCGCGTTGGCTTTTTCTTCCAGGACCGCGGCCTCTGTCCCTCGGTTGAGTTTGCGAAGCGTGCCGGCGTAGTCGTCGAGATTCTTCAGTAGGTCGGGATGGTCCGGCCTCAGCTGTTTTTCTCGCAGCGCCAATGCGCGTGCTAATAACTTCGCCGCCGGCTCCCAGTCGTCCTGAGCAAGATGCATCGCGGCCAAGTTACTCAGCGCCAATGCGACCTCCAGATGATCCGGACCCAGAAGTTGCTCCTTGATCGACAGTGCCCGGGTCAATAGACGCTGCGCATCGGCATATTGTCCGTGTTTGCGATGCAGAACTCCGAGGTTGTTCAGCATTGCCGCCACATCCAGATGGTTCTCGCCGTGCACGTCTTGGTAGATCTTCAGCGCCTCCAGGTAGAGGGGTTCGGCCTCGACAAACTTCCCCTGAGCGCTATAGGTTTGAGCCAGATGGGCGAGCGTCACCGCAACCCGCCGGTCGTGAAGACCAAACTCTTCCGCCTTGTGCACAGCCGCGGTAAAAATCCGTTCAGCCTCTGGATACTGGCCCCGCTGCAGTGCCGCATCTCCAGCTTGCATGGCATCGTCCCACGCCTGTTGCCCGCACGACAGACTCATGAGCACCAGCACCGCGCAACAAGAAATCAGGCTTCTCCGCATCATGCTCGCTTCATCTGCTCGATAATGGATTCAGCCGGATAGGTCACAATTTCCGCTAACGTCGGATGGTAGTGCGGGATGCGCAGCAGGTCCTGTGCCGTCCCATGAAAATACATAACGGCCAGAAGCTCATGAATCAGTTCCGCCGCATGCGGACCCACAATCTGCGCGCCCAGGAGTGCTCCGTCGACCGGGCGACAGAGCAGCTTGATAAATCCATGCGCGGCCCCCATGCACATCGCTTTCCCGTGATCAGCGAAGGGGTATGAAGCGGTTAGGTAGGGAAGCGACTGACTTCGGCACTGCCGTTCGCTCAAGCCTGCGATCGCCACCTGCGGCTCGGTAAAGACCGCTTCGGCATCCAGTCGGCGATCGATCACCCGCGCGGGCTCATGAGGGTGAGT
>JAJONL010000086.1 GCA_021323395.1 Nitrospira sp. | reverse complement strand
TCCAATTCCATAATGGGATAACCCTTGTGGGCAAACTCCACCGCAGCGGTCGCCGCAAGGTGACAGACCTGGGAGTAACAATAGAGGACGTTCAATTTGTCCTTGCGCAGACCTTTCAGGGATGGCCACTGATCCTTCGGCAAATTCACTGCCCCCGGAATGTGTCCCTGGGCGTAATCCTCGGCCGCCCGCACGTCGACAACATTCACTTCGTTGTTTTTCATCATCCGTTCCAGCTCGACGGGGCCGGTCGTAAAGGCCATCTTCGCCTCGAAGTATTCCTTCGCCTTGGCTGGGTCATTGATCATCACTTGTGTTGCCATCGCATATCCTCCTTCTTGTATAACAATTCTCCATTCGATCCTTGCCCTCCTCCGGCGCTCGGTCGCTGATCACCGCTGTCACCGAATGAGAGTCCATCCGGATCTGCCCACACTCGCGGTTCATCTACAAACGCAACGGCTTGATCGGCGAGACGACCGCGTCGGGGTTGTTCTTCCAAATCGATTCGTCCGCATCCACATAGAGCTCGACCTCATTGCCGTCCGGATCATGCAGGTAGAGGCTTTGGCTTACCGTGTGGTCGCTCATGCCCTCGATCGTCACGCCGGCCTGTTCCAGGTCTCGCTTGGCGGCGCGCAGCTCATCCAGGCTGTCACCGACCTTGATACCGATGTGATACAGCCCGCGACGTCTTCCCGGCGGAGGGCCTGGCGCATCACCGACCTGGATCAGCAGCAGTTCATGATGGGTGCGGCCCGACGTCAATGCGGCGGCAGCGCCGTTGAAGATGCGCCCCACTTCCCGAAACCCGAGCAAGTCCCGATAAAACACCAGCGCGCGCTGAAGATCCTTCACATAGAAGACCACATGACCTAAGTAATGGGCTTTCATCCTACGGAACCTCCATCGGGGTACGTGTCACCGGCCCTGGCGATCAATACCCCACGGTAGACCGCCTGCGGATATGTGCGTTTCAGCCCGTCGATCAACGCGGCGTAATCCTGTGCTGACATTCGACTCGCTCCCTTGGCGTCTTCTCAGCATCTGCTCCGCTCCGAGTCGGAATTGTCCCCTGCGCATTCGCGGAAAGAGATCCGGGGTTCGGAATCTGGAGTCGCCTGGTGCATTTCGTCAGCCTGGAGCCGCTATCGAAGCAGGCCTCGGGCTGCCGCATGCGCCAAGACCACATCGGGGTCCCGTTGCAGCGCATCGTAGTAATGCCGGGCAAACCCCTCTCCAACTTCAGACGGCGTCAACAGCGTACGCGCGGTGGCCATGAGTTCCGTAATTTCAGCGCGGCTGGAATCTTCATCTTCCTCACAGAGCTCATCGAGTCTGGCCATCAATTGCGACAGCGGACGTAACCAGGCGAACCAGGCATCTCCCAAGACCAGCTGAAAGAACGCGCCGTTGGAGGGAATGCGCCCATGCACCCGTTCGTACGATACGCGTTCTCCATCCAGCAATGCCTTATGCAGGCGAAGCAGAGCCCGTGAAATATTGTCCAGATGGGTGCGAGTGGGGTCCGTTCCCGGCATGCTCTCGACTCCCCTGACTATGCCTTCCCTGCGACCTTCGCACCGCCGGTGGTGCCGACTGGAATGGCGGCGCCGCTGATCTGACCGGCTCCTTCAGATGCAAGAAAAATCAATGTCTCCGCAATAGACTCCGGCTTGGTCCACGTGCACGGATCGACCTCGGGCATGGCGGCGCGGTTGGCCGGCGTATCGATGGTGGTCGGCAAGACGCCGTTAACCGTGACTCCGGAGCCTTTCAGTTCTAGCGCCAAGACTTTGATCAATGCCATGAGGCTCGACTTGGCGACAATATAGGCAGCCGCGCCAGGGAACGGTTCAACCGCCGCCCAGGCGGCCACATGCAGAATGCGGCCGGCCCCTCGTTCCACCATATGTGGCAGCACCGCTTTCGAAAGCAGAAAGGCTGCCGTCACGTTCATGGTCAACATCCGTTGCCAAAGCGCCGCATCGGTCTCCTCAGCTCGTCCCTTCGCAAAACCACCGACTAAATTGATCAACACATCAATGCCGCCATGCGTCCGGATCACCTCCTGCACAACTCGCCGGATGTCCGCTTCATGCGTCACGTCGGCTTGCAGCGCCGTCCATCCTCCGACCTTGGGTGTGATCGTGCGATCTACCGTGATCACCCGAGCGCCCGCGGTGACACAGGCCGGCGTGACTGTCTGTCCCAGCGCTCCTGATCCTCCTGCGATGACCACCACCTTTCCATTCAGTCGCATCGACCCTCTTCATTCTGAAAAGCATTACCTGGCATGCCTAGAACCCTGAGCCTCTGCTCCGACTCCCACGGAGGCTCTATCGTTAGGACGCTTGCTTCCCCCTGTCATAGTAAAACCGTTCGTGGACGATTTTGCGTGCTTCCATTCGGCCACGGACACCTGCTCCAGCCGGACCGGCTGACCATTGGTCGCAATGAATTTCATGACGCTTTCATAAAATGTCACGCCGGCGCCGGACGCCGACACGTAAAACCCTTTCCACTCCCTGATTCCATTGATGAACTGCTTTTCCCGTTCGATGTTGGCGGCGAGTCCCTTCGTGGGTGGATTGGCATTGTCCTGCATGGCCGTGCCCGCATCGCAAAACTCACTCATCGCTTCCATGATCTTCCCCTGCTGGATGTAGGTCAAGAGTCCTTGCAGGCGTTGTTCTAAATTTGTGTGACTCATCTCATGTCTTTCTGGCTTGTGCACGTGACGGCTTGGTGAAGGTAATTCCGACTTTCTGTACTTCTTGATAGGGGAGGAGCCACACGAGCGACTCGTCGCTCAAGTCACTCACCTGAATGCGGTTCCCCCAGGGATCACGGAAATCGCAGCGAAAACCGGGCTGCAATTTAAGCTTATATTTTTGCGTGAGTTTGCGCCGGACTTCCTTGATCTGCTGTTCGTCTCGGACCATCAGGCCGAAGTGTTTCACGCGATCAGGCTGAAGCTGCTCGACTTCGAAGATCGCCATGAACTGATGTTCGCCGAGTTTGCACCAGGCGGCGCCTTCTCCCCCACGCAACATTGTCAATCCGAACACATCCGCATAAAACGTCACCGCCTTCTTGGCGTCCGTGACTTCGATGACGATATGGTTGCATCCATACACCTGGACAGCCATGTCAGCTCCTCCTCAACTGGTGGCCCGCTCGATCTCGGAGACAAACGTTTCCACCGGCTGCGCACCCGACACAGTGCTTTTCCCATTCAGGACGAAAAAGGGAACGCCTCTGATACCGAGCTGATGCCCACGCGCCTCTTCCTGTCGCACGGCGTCGACACCTTCCTCACTCTGTAGCAGCCGACTGACCTTGTCACGGTCCAACCCGGCCCGGTCTGCGAGGGAGGCCAGCATGGCGGCTTCCCCTATATTGACGCCTTCCGTGAAGTAGCCATGAAACAATTCCTCGACGACTTTATCTTGACGGTCCTGCTGCTGCGCGAACCAGATCAATCGATGCGCATCGAGCGTGTTCGGCGTCCGTGCAATACGGTCGAACGCGAACTCCACGCTCACACTCGCTCCGACGGCAGCGACGCGATCCTGAATGGCCTTCATCTCATCCGGACCGCCGAACTTCGCCTCCAGATAGACACGGCGGTCCATGCCGGACTTCGACATTGTCGGATTGAGCTGGAACGGGCGCCAGATGACGCGGGTGGCCTCTCGGCTCTTCAGAGTTTCCAGCGCCTGTTCCAGCCGCCGCTTGCCGATGTAACACCAAGGGCAGACCACATCGGAATACACCTCAATGGAAAGACCAACCTTCGACTGATTCATGTGAACTTCCCTTCCGATACCGATCAGGCCATTGACGAAATACGCTTCACGAGCGACGAACGACGGGGTTAGGACAAATGCCCCATCTTGCCCGCTTGATAGTCCTGCACCGCCTGAATAATCTCGTCGCGCTGGTTCATGACGAACGGACCGTACCGCGCAATCGGCTCAGCAATCGGTTCTCCGCTCAGCACGAGGACAGTGGCGTCCTGCTTGGCCTCAAGCAACACCCGCTCACCTTTCTGTTCGAAGAGAGCGATTTCGACTTCCTGCACGGCCTGCGACCCGTTCACCATCACCTGCCCGTGCAGCACGAACAGCGAAGAATTGAATCCCTCGGGCAGCGACAGTTCGAGTTGATGCCCTGCCTTCAGCCGCAAATCGTACAGATGGACCGGGCTGAACGTCTTCGCCGGTCCCTTGACGCCGCGAAACTCTCCGGCGATCACCCGAAGCCGGCCGGCTCCTCCACCGAGATCCACCACGGGGATGTCGTCGTTCACCAACGTCTGGTATCGCGGCGCGGACATCTTGTAAGCCTTCGGCAGATTGACCCAGAGTTGGATGCCTTCCAGCAGGCCGCCCTGTTTGGCAAACTCTTTCTCGTGCAGCTCTTCGTGCACGATGCCGGACGCAGCGGTCATCCACTGCACATCACCAGGGCCGATGACGCCGCCGCTCCCAGTCGAATCCCGATGCGCCACCTTGCCGTGGTACATGATCGTGACCGTCTCGAACCCCCGGTGGGGATGTTCGCCCACACCGAGCTGTCTTGTCGCAGGCGGAAACTGCTCCGGGCCCAGGTAATCCAAGAGCAAAAACGGAGACAGCTGCTCCTCAATGCCGGCGCCGGGGATCATGTTGCGGACCGGAAACCCATCCCCGACCATATGCTGAGACCCCGCCTGATAGACACCGATGAGGTCCTTGGTGGTGGACGTATCTGTTCGCATATCAGATCTCCTTTCTTCGTCCATGTTGTCGTGCGTTGCGGTTCGCCCCTCGCCCCATGAATCGAGAGACATCGCTCAGTCCAGCTTTGCTGCGATCAGTCTATCCAGAGACCACTTCCCCGCGCCAGTTGCGAGGAGGGCTGCGCTGATTCCAATGACCAATAGATGATACTCATAGCCTTCGCCCTGTTGCTGACCGAACCAGTTCATAAAAAACCCGTGCGGAATGTGCGTCGTGACGATGGCGCCCAACATGATGATGATAAAGCTGGCCGCGGTGAATCGTGTCAGCAATCCTGCGAGTAAGCCCAGACTTCCAAAAAACTCCCCGATGATGACCAGGAACGCGATGATCCAAGGCAGCCCCATTTTTTGGGTAAAGAACCCCATGGTGCCGTCGAACCCGAAACCACCGAACCAGCCCAGCAATTTCTGGGCGCCATGCGGAAACATCACCAACCCTAAGGTCAGCCGTAGAATCAAACCGGACCAACCGTCGTCTGTCGCAAAAAACGCTTTCATAAGGCATCCTCCCGGTTGTGAACAGCCCACGATCTCATTCTCGAGCCGCCCTGCCGACAGCCATCTATTCACGTGACCCCCAGTATAATAGTTCTAGTTAGAACCAAGTCAAGTCGTAATATCTACGACAAAGGGAAGCCGGACAGTTTCTCCCTATAACTCCGCACTGTTCCGCTCAGGGGAAGGTGTGAATGGGAGAAGTGATCAAAGGTCTTTCAGGAACGGAAGTCGAGTGCGGGGAGAGCTGATTTGAGTTGGCACATCACACCCTGAGAACTAGAAGACGCTGGCCGGGCGTTGCCTCTTGAGGCTGACAGACACCACGTGACCGATCTGTTCATCTCTGTGCGGGGGAAACGAGGCTCGTGCATCGAGAGGGCTTATGTGATGACTCAATCTCCCGTTGCCCGGCTCGGGACGGCGAGGTGAAAGGGATGAGCAGGAAGGCGTTTGCCCTTCGTCACTCTTGTCTGGCGAGCCGGCCTAGGACTGTCTAACTGCACCCGTCGGGCGAGGTCCTTCCGAGGGCGCGCGCTCCGGGAGGTGCGCGACGGGAGGAATAACGAGCGTCACGGTTGCGCACGCCGGCGAGGCGGGGAGCGGCCCTGTCCGCAACAGCCGGGGCCTCTCGTGTTCTTATTTCCTGCCCTTGATCGCCCGTTCGACCTCGCGACCGGCTTCACGGGCCTTGATAGTCTCGCGGCGATCGTATTGCTTTTTACCCTTCGCCAACGCCAACTCTACCTTGGCGTGGCCGCGCTTCGAGAAGTAAATGCGCAGTGGAACGATGGTGAGACCCTTGAGTTGAGTCTTCCCCATCAGCTTGTTGATTTCTTTGCGATGGAGCAAGAGCTTACGTTTTCGCAGGGGCTCATGGTTCGAAAGATTACCGTGCGAGTAGGGGCTGATGTGGCAATGCTGCAAATACACTTCGTCGCCATCGAGTGACGCATAACTGTCTTGTAGATTGACACGTCCTTCCCGCAGGGATTTCACCTCGGTCCCCCGCAGGATGACTCCGGCCTCGAATTTCTCTTCGATAAAATAGTCATGGTAGGCCTTCCGGTTGGTGGCCACCACCTTGAATTGATCTTCTTTGTCGTGAGTTTTCGTCATGTCACAGTCGCGCGAGCTATTTCCGTTACCGACATTTTGTTATGATAACGCCATGAGAGGACCGAGCAGGCTCGATTCATTCGGTTCCATCTTAGCCGGTCTCGCCCATCGCCTCGGCTTGGAAAGCAAACTGTTCGAAGCGCGCTTGCGCCGGCAATGGCCCGATATCGTGGGCGAGCCGATCGCCACCCACACGCGGCCTGACCAGATTCGCTTCAAGAAGCTCACGATCTTCGTACACAATTCAGTGTGGCTTCAGCAGCTCACCTTTCTCAAGCCCGTTTTATTGCAGAAGGTAAATGCCATGGCAGGCGAGCCGCTGGTCACCGAAATCGTGCTCCGTATCGGCGAGTTTGCCCCGGATCACCAGGCCCCTCCACCGGTCGTCACGCTTGAAACGGTCCCGCACCAACCGACCGCTGAATTACTCACTGAAGCGACCCTGCACACCCAAGGCATCCAAGATCAGGCGCTCCGCGACCACCTGACCGCCGTCATGGTCCAGACCTTGAGCCGGCCGGCTGCGCCGTTCCATCGGCCACGACAGGCCCCTTGAACAATTGTCGAGAATAGGCGGCGGTGGCCGCGCTGTCTTTGCCCTGAAGAATCGGCCCCAGACGGCCCTCCTCCTCCTGCCCGTCCAATCGATAGAACCCGCGCAATGAGCCTTCGAATCCCTCCCGCACCTTCGCCTCGTCGCCCATCACGTATTTGTGAAGGACGTCCGGCTCCGTCCAGCCCTCTTCGGTAAAAATATAAATCGCAATGTGCTGGTAACGGCCTTGCGGATCGTCAGGTGTGGTGGGATGGATTTTCATGGCGCCGAAATTCCGGCCTCCATTGCCGACTTTTCTGAATCGTTCGATCAAGGTCTCAATCTCCGTGTCGCTGGTCCAGGAGGGCACATGCACGGCCACCAACGTGCTTTCTTGGGAACCGATGCTGTAGGGGGGAATCGAACGGTCGGGCCGGCTGAGAAACATCCCGCCCCAGATCAGCGCAAAGGAGCCGAACAGCACGCCAAGCGCCATTTTTACGACGGTATCCAGAGGTCGCTTGGTGCTGGTTCCGGAGGCTGACCCGCTCGGCGGCGGAGTCGAGTGGTTCATGGCCATGATCAGAAGAGCCGACGGAAGCAGCTACTACGGACAGCGGAGCGCTTACTCACCCTCTTCGGGTGCCCCTTCTTCCCGTTCGACCAGACGCGCCACGGCGACGACTCGATCTTCGATTCCATCCATATCCAGCAGGCGGACGCCTTGTGTATTGCGTCCGATCTCGCGGATGTCATCCACCTTGCAGCGCAGCACCTTGCCCTGGGCCGCCATCAACATGATTTCATCTTCGTCACGCACTTGGAGGAACCCGACGGCCGGGCCGTTCCGCTCCGTCGTCTTGACACTGATGATGCCTTTCCCGCCGCGGCCTTGTATACGATATTCGTTCACCGGTGTGCGTTTCCCATAGCCGCCTTCGGTCACGGTCAGGATCGCGGTCGTCGAATCCGGCGTGATGGTCTCCATGCCGATGACCTCGTCGCCTGGCTCCAGCGTGATTCCGCGCACGCCGTGAGCGGTGCGTCCCATCGGACGCACATCTTCCTCTTTGAACCGGATGGTGATGCCTTGTTTGATCCACGCCGATCAACTTGTCACCCGGATCGAGCGTGAGGGCGATGATACCGCCCTGGCGTGGATTGCTGTAGGCCGACAATTCGGTTTTTTTGATGATGCCAAGTTTGGTCGCCATGATGATATAGCGATCCGCTCGGAACTCCTTTACCGGGAGCGAGGCCGTGACCTTCTCGTCCTTCGAGAGCGCGAGCAGATTCACCAGGGCCTTCCCCTTGGCCGCGCGGCTTGCCTCGGGGATTTCATGCACCTTCAACCAATAGACCTTGCCGGCATCGGTACAGAAGAGCAGCGAGTCGTGGGTGGAGGCGGTGAAAAGGGTTTCGACGAAATCCTCTTCTTTGACGCCCATCGCGATTTTGCCCTTGCCGCCCCGCCGTTGCGCCCGGTACAGGGTGACCGCATTGCGCTTGATATAGCCGGTATGGGTGATCGTGACCACCACTTCCTCTTCGGCGATCAGGTCTTCGAGCGTCAGTTCGGCCTCTTCCTTCACGATCTTCGTGCGCCGCTCGTCCTGATACTTTTCCTTGATCTCGGTCAGTTCATCTCGGATGATCTGACGCACCAGGGCCTCGCTCCCCAGGATCGAGCGCAGATACTCGATCTGTTTCAAGACTTCGCGATATTCCTCGACCAGCTTGTTACGCTCCAGCTGGGTGAGCCGCTGCAGCCGCATTTCAAGGATGGCGTTCGCTTGCAGCTCCGACAGCTGGAACTGCTGCATCAAGCCGGTGCGGGCGACATCGGGAGACTGGGAGCGCCGGATCAGCGCGATGACGGCATCCAGATTGTCCAGCGCGATCTTGAGGCCTTCCAGGATATGGGCGCGCTCTTCCGCTTTGCGGAGTTCATAGGACGTGCGCCGCACGACGACCTCGCGCCGATGCTCCACAAAGGCCACGAGAATCCGTTTGAGGTTCAGCACTTCCGGCCGGTTGTTGACGAGCGCCAGCATGTTCACGCCGAACGTCGTCTGCAACTGACTATGTTTGTAGAGGTTGTTCAAGACCACGAGCGGAATTTCGTTCCGTTTCAACTCGATCACGACGCGAACCCCGTCGCGGTCGGACTCGTCGCGGATATCCGAGATGCCGGTGACCCGGTCTTCCTGCGCCAGATCGGCGATCTTCTCGATCAATTTTGATTTATTCACCTGATAGGGAATTTCCGTGACGATGAGCCGCTCCCGATCCGTGCGTTCATCCGTTTCAATCGCCACCTTGGCGCGGACGGTCAATAGTCCTCGTCCCGTTTCATAGGCGTCCTTGATGCCGGCGGTGCCGTAAATGAAGCCGGCGGTCGGGAAATCCGGGCCGGGAATTTTCTTCATCAGCTGGGCGATCGTGACCTCGGGATTTTCCAACAACAGGAGCAGTCCCTCGATGACTTCGCCTAGATTGTGGGTGGGAATATTCGTGGCATATCCGACCGCGATGCCGCCCGCCCCGTTGACCAAAAGGTTCGGCACTTTGGAGGGCAATACGAGCGGCTCTTCCCGGGATTCATCGTAATTAGGTCCGAAGTCGACCGTTTCCTTATCGATATCCGCCAGCAGTTCTTCGGCCAGCTTGGTCAAACGCGCTTCGGTGTACCGCATGGCCGCCGCAGCGTCACCGTCCATCGAGCCGTAGTTGCCTTGGCCATCGACCAGCATGTACCGCATGTTGAAGTTCTGCGCCATGCGCACGAGCGTATCGTAGATCGCGGAGTCTCCATGGGGATGGTAATTACCCATGATCTCGCCGACGATCTTGGCCGACTTGCGATAGGGCCGATTCGCGGCGAGCCCCATCTCGTTCATGCCGTGCAAAATACGTCGATGGACCGGTTTGAGTCCGTCCCGCACATCGGGAAGCGCGCGACCGACAATCACGCTCATGGCGTAATCGAGATAGGACGAGCGCATCTCGTCTTCGATCGCAATCTGGCCTAGGCGTTCATCTGGCGGCATTCCGACTCCTTCGAAGAGCTGATGGCATATGGCGTATAGCTGATGGCGGGAGACCTCGGGAAAATGTCCGGGCTATTCGCCATACGCTATCAACCATAAGCTCTTGCGGATTTCCTACACATCCAAATTCCTGACTTCCAGCGCATGCTGCTGAATGAAATTGCGCCGGGGCTCCACTTCGTCGCCCATGAGAATCGTAAAAATTTCGTCGACGCCGGTCACGTCCTCGAGTTTGACGCGCAGCAATGTTCGCTTCTCCGGGTCCATCGTGGTCTCCCACAGCTGGCTGGGATTCATCTCACCCAACCCTTTGTAGCGCTGAATGTTGAGTCCTTGCTTCCCCTCTTCCAGAATGGCCTGGACGAGTTCGGCGGCGCCGTTCTTCAGGACCTCGACCTCCTTGACCTTGATCCTGTAGGGCGGCTTGCCCAGCCCGATGGCCGAAGGGGCCTGTTTTTGTAGTTCGCGAAAGTCGGCCGACCCCACCAACTCGTGCGTCACGTCCAATTGATAGGCGATCCCGCCGGTGGCGATCTTGCAGACCAGCTTGCTCGATTGATGTTCTTCGTCTTCCAGAATGTCGATCGTCGGTTCAATCTTCGGGTACACCAGTGCCAGCGTCGCCTTCACACTGGCGACGATCGTCCCCAAGGCAGCCTGGTCTTTCAGCGCCTCCCGCGTCAGGCCTGGCTCGTCGACGAATACCCGCAGCATGTTGGCTTCATGATGTTTTTTGTTGACCTTATGGAGAAGGCTTTCAAACGCGATCAACTTCTTGAGAATCGGCAGCAGGCGACGCCCCGAGACGAACTCCCGGCCGTTTTCGAGATAGACCTGGACTTCCTCGACCGCCAGGTCCGCGAGGTATTCGTTCATCGCCGGCTCATCCTTGAGATAACGTTCGGTCTTGCCTTTCTTGACCTTGAACAGGGGAGGCTGAGCGATATAGATGTAGCCCCGCTCCAACAGCTCCGGCATCTGACGAAAGAAAAATGTCAGCAAGAGCGTGCGAATGTGGCTCCCGTCCACGTCGGCGTCCGTCATGAGCACGATCTTGTGGTACCGGGTCCGGGCGATGTCGAACGCTTCCTTGTCCGGCTTGTCGGAATCCTCTTTCTTACGCCCGATGCCGGTCCCGAGGGCCAGGATCAGGGTTCGGATTTCGTCGCTGGTCAGCATCTTGTCGAAGCGGGCCTTCTCGACGTTGAGAATTTTTCCCTTCAACGGCAGGATTGCCTGGAACTTGCGGTCACGACCCTGCTTGGCTGATCCGCCGGCTGAATCACCTTCGACGATGAACAACTCACTCAACGCCGGATCCTTTTCCGAACAATCGGCCAACTTGCCCGGCAGAGAACCCCCGTCCAAAGCGCTCTTCCGGCGGATGAGGTCCTTCGCTTTGCGTGCCGCTTCGCGAGCCCGCGCGGCATCGATCGCTTTGCCGATGATCTTGCGCGCGACCGGAGGATTTTCTTCGAAGTAGGTACCGAGTGTGTCGTTGACCGCCGCTTCGACGATGCCTTTCACCTCGCTGTTGCCGAGTTTGGCCTTCGTCTGCCCTTCGAACTGCGGATTGCGGACCTTCACGCTGACGACGGCGGTCAGCCCTTCCCGTACATCGTCACCGCTCAGCGACTCGGTTTCTTTTTTCAGGAGGTCGTTGGCATTGGCGTAGTTGTTGATGGTGCGGGTCAGCGCGGCCTTGAAGCCCACCAAATGGGTGCCGCCCTCTTTGGTGTTGATGTTGTTCGCGAAAGAAAAGAGGTTTTCCGCATACCCGTCGTTGTACTGCAAGGCGACTTCGAGGATGAGGTCTGACTTCTCCGCCTGGACATAGATGGGCTTGTGCAGCGGGGTTTTGGCTTCATTGAGATGGTCGATGAAGGAAACGATGCCGCCTTTGTAGTGGAAGATCTGTTCCTTTTCAGACCGGTCATCCTTGAGCGTGATGGCCAAACCCTTGTTGAGAAAGGCCAGCTCGCGGAGCCGTTGCGCCAGGACGTCGAAACTGAATTCCAACGTTTCGAAGATCTGGCCGTCCGGTTTGAAGCGCACCTTCGTGCCGCGGCGTTTGGTCTTGCCCGTGACGGCCAGCGGCGCCGTCGCCTTGCCGCGTTCGTACCGTTGCTCGAAGACCTGGCCATCCTGCCAGATTTCCAGCTCCAGCCATTCGGAGAGGGCATTGACCACCGAGATGCCGACCCCATGCAGACCGCCGGAGACCGTATAGGCGCCCTGCTCGAACTTGCCGCCCGCGTGCAAGACAGTGAGGGCCACTTCCGCAGCGGACTTCTTCTGCGTGGAATGCATCCCGGTCGGAATGCCGCGACCGTTGTCCACGACCGTGACGCTGCCGTCGATATGAATCGTCACCTCGATCGCTTCGCCGAAGCCCGCCATATGCTCGTCGACGCTGTTGTCGACGACTTCATAGACCAGATGGTGCAACCCATCCGGGCCGGTGCTGCCGATGTACATCGCCGGCCGCTTCCGAACGGCGTCGAGCCCTTCCAGCACTTTTATTTGGTCCGCGCTATAACTGTCGGATTTTGGTTTGGCAGAAGTGTCCTGCTGATCGTCCTTGGCCATTCAACTCCTAGCAGGATGCTGAAAACGTCCGCCGCCGGCGTTTTCGCGAGACACTGCCGGCTCACCCTCTCGCCGGCGTCCGCAAACATGACGCTCATTCTTCTTCGCGTCGCGGACCTCACTGCGGGCTTGCCGAACAGCCGTTTTGAACATCCTGTAACAAGACATGCTGGTTGCTAAATCTTGATCGGCATCACGACACACTTGAATCCGGGGCTTTCGGCTTCCTGAATCAGGCAGGGACTCAATGCGGTGTCCATTTGGAGCGAGACCGATTCTCCATCCATGACGCTCAGGGCGTCCAAGAGATAGCGAGCGTTAAACCCGGTATTGAGCGACTCGCCTTCATAGTGGGCCGCCAGTTCTTCAGTGGCTTCTCCATAATCCGGATTGCTTGAAAAGAGCGTCATTCCGCCCGGCGTAAAGGTCACCTTCACGGCATTGGCCTTATCCTTGGACAGCACAGAGACCCGTCGCAAGGCACTCTCCAACAGTCCCCGATTGACGGCGATGCGCCGGCCGCTTTCCTTCGGCACCACCTGCTGGTAATTCGGATAGTTCCCCTCCATGAGGCGGGAGGTCAGGAGCAGGCCGCTCTTACGGAAAATCATGAGGTTCTTGGTGAAGCCGATCAGCGGCTCGGCATCGCCGCCTTCCTCAAGCAGGCGTTTCATTTCCTGGGCGGCCTTCTTCGGGATGATCGCCTTGATGTCCTGCGCCGGCTGTTTGGCGCCGGCCGTTCCCACCTCGCGCTCCGCCACGGCCAACCGGTGGCCGTCGGTGCCGACGAGACGCAAGAGGGTGGTTTTTTTTTCGGTCGTCGTCAGACTCACGAGCAGGCCATTGAGGATGTACCGCGCATCATTATCGCCGGCGGCAAACAGGGTCTTGCGGATCAATTCCAGCAGCCCCGCCCCGGCCAACGGTGTGAGGCCTTCACGCTCGATGGAGGGCAACGCGGGATAGTCGGCGCTGGGAAGTCCGACGACCTTGAACTGACTCTTGCCGGCCTGGATCGTGGTCCAGTTGTTGTCGCCCGAGGTGAGCTCGATTTCTCCGTTGGGCAACTCCTTGATGATCTCGTACAACTTGCGGGCCGAAATGGTGACGCCGCCGGTCTCCAGGACGGTCGCCTTGTAAAGACCCCGCATCCCGAGTTCAAGGTCGGTGGCCACAATTTCAGCGCCATCGTGTTTGGTTTCCAACAGAATATTCGAGAGGATCGGCATGGTATTCCGTTTTTCGACGACCCCCTGCACCCGCTGCAGGCCCGTCAACAGTTCCTCTCGTCCGATGCGTACCTTCATATCGGTCTCTCCCTCAACGAGGCGCTTATGCCCGCAGGATCTGTTCCTTCAGACCTTCGAGCGTGCTCTGCAAGGTGCTGTCGGCTTCTTTAGCTTTCGTAATTTGACGGCAGGCATGAATAATGGTCGTATGGTCTTTGCCCCCGAACTGGCGCCCGATCTCCGGAAATGAGGCGTCGGTGAGTTCCCGACAGAGATACATCGCAATCTGTCGCGGGTGCACGAGCGTTTTGCTCCGGCGCCGCGATTTCAAATCGACAATCTTTAAGTGATATTTCGTGCCGACCGCTTCCTGAATATCCTCGATCGACACGATTTTTTTCTTATCGCCGATCAGGTCGCGCAGCACGTTCTTGGCCATTTCCAGCGTGATGGTTTGACCGGTCAGCGACGAATAGGCTCCGACCCGCACGAGAGACCCCTCCAACTCACGAATGTTGTTCTTCATCGTGGTGGCCAGAAAATGAATCACGTCTTCAGGCAGGGCGATCCGCTCGTCTTCCGACTTCTTACGCAGAATCGCGATCCTGGTTTCGACATCCGGCGGTTGTAGATCGGCAATGAGGCCCCATTCGAACCGTGAACGGAGGCGTTCTTCGATATCCGGCATATCCTTGGGGAAACGATCGCTGGACAGGACGATCTGCTTCCTCGCTTCATAGAGTGTGTTGAAGGTGTGAAAAAACTCTTCCTGCGTTCGCTCCTTGCCGGCCAGAAACTGAATATCGTCGATCATCAGCATATCGACGCTGCGATACCGCTTCCGCAGGTCGATCATCTTGTCATAGCGAATCGAATTAATGACCTCGTTCGTGAACTGTTCGGTGGTCAGGTAGGCGATGCGGAGATCACTCCGTTCAGCCAAATAGTTTCCGATGGCGTTCAGGAGGTGGGTTTTCCCCAGGCCGACGCCCCCATAGAGAAACAGCGGGTTGTAGGCCTTCGCCGGTTGTTCGGCCACGGCCATACAGGCGGCGTGGGCGAACTGGTTTCCGGCGCCGACGACGAAACTCTTGAACGTATATTTGGGATTCAACTGCACGCCGCGTTTGGAGCGGGAGGCCACGAAGCCCCGTCCGGCGGTGTCCGGAGCTACGGGGTCTTGCGGCGTGGGCGCGGGAATTTTTCTGTTATTGATGACAAAGGACACGTCCAGATGTCCGCCCCCCTGCGCGACCGACACGGCCTCGGCCAGCAGGTCGTGATAATGCTCATCCAGCCAATCACCGAAAAATTTATTTGGGACTGCCAGATAGGCTGTCGTGTCTTCAATGCGATCGAATACGACCGGAGTAAACCAGGTCTCATAGACCTGCTTCGGTACTTTTTCATAAATATAGGCCAGGGCGTCATTCCACATCTGATCAGTCCTACGATTTCAACTACTTATGAATGTTCACAGCTTTATGCACAGTTGTGGATAAATACATAGACGGTCGAGAAATGCACGCGTTTCATCACCGCTCTGGCCGCCCGCTCATTCGGTAGTTGTGGATAACGAACCAGGGCGCTCTCCCTCTGACTCTCTCATGCACCAGCAGCCCCATCTTATCCCTGAACGACCATGCCTTATACACCATCTCATCAACACGGGCTAGGTTCTTCCATCGTCAATGACCATCGACCTCTCCGCCTCCATCCACAAAACCCACAGAGCCTACTCCTACTCCGACGACTCCGAATCTTCTTCTTTACCTAAAGATATTTAGGAGAAGAGAGCTCTTCACAACACAATGATTGCATCATGCTCAGCAATCAATGCGACAAGATCCGGATATGAGATATTCTTTCCCCCGCCTGACTCCAAAGGAGAATCAGTTACGGATTGAAGGACGTACACCTGTCCAGGGAACGACGGCTGCGACTGGACCGCTTTCTCAAGCAGGACCAAGGAAATCCTCCCGGTGGACTCTGTCGTCGCCACCGAGGGCAACAAAGAGGCCGCCGAATCTACAACCGGCTGCCGAAGGAGGTACAGTGTCTTACGAGCAGGCATAGGACTCCACGACGATTAAAAAACGAGAACCCGGTCGGCTTCTGAAACAGCGCGCTGGGCCGAGTCATGGGTGCCGATGGTTACGGCGAACCCGTCAAGAAGGTCCGGTAGGGGACCGGGTGGTGGAATCAAGACAAACGGAATCGCGAGATGTTGAAAGGAGGGTAAATATTTTTCGAGAATTTCCACATCGACGATGTCGTCCGTTTCTTCCGCCAGCAATTGACTTGCAGGTCCTATCAACACGACGGTAATAGGATTTTCTCCGGCTGCCAATCCGAGGGCGATCCGTAGAGCCTCAACAGGACGATGGGAGAGACGAGGGTCTTCACGAATGACGAGTGTAATGGAAAGAGTCGCGGCCATCATTTCCCTTGGAGCAGGCTCAGGTAAATGCGAGAAACCGGTCGCAGCCGTTCACAATGTTCGACAGCACGACGAGACCGCAGAGAGAGATTCGCGGATCGAGATGGTCGGTCGACACCCCCTGTTGCTGGCAGCCATAGGCGCAGACGAACAACTTCATGCCGCGTCCTACGAGGTCGACATACCGAGGGTCGTGAAGATTTTTCACGCCTTCATCAATGAAGTACAGATAGAGATCAATGCCTTGTGTCAGGGCTTCTGACGAAAGCTGGAAAACGGTCTCGACACTTGGGTGCGCGGGGGCTGTGGATAACAGAATTCCGATCTTCTGTGATGGCATGAAAATAGGCCTGTGGAAAAACTTTAGGAGCGCTGCAGAATCAACCACTTATACAGGATCAATAGATAGCGGAGCGTACGAATTTTCAGAGCGAATGTCAACTACAAAAGGGACCTGTCAATACTGCTCCGAAAGCCGCGCCGCAAGGGTGGAAGGAAGCTCTGAGAACTGTATATTTTCCTGTTCTTTCGTCTGCATATTTCTGATGGTGACGGACCCTGTCGCCACTTCATCGTCCCCGAGAAGAACCGTGTAGAGGACGCCGAGGCGATCCGCTTGACGGAGGTGGGCCTTGAGCGAAGCGGCACGAAAATCCATGTCGGCGGGGATCCCAGTACGGCGGAGTTCATCCAGCAGGGTAAAACCGATGTCTGCTGCTTCGGAGCCAAAGGCTGCGACATAGACGCGCCTCGGCGTCTCTATAGACACATCCTGCGGCAGCATGAGCGCAATACGTTCCAATCCGACGGCAAATCCGACGGCCGGGACAGCCGCCCCTCCCAGTTGCTCTACCAGTCCGTCATAACGTCCTCCTGCGCCCACGGCGTTTTGAGCGCCAAGATGAGAACAGGTGACCTCGAACGCCGTGAGGCAGTAATAATCGAGTCCGCGGACCAGGCGATGGTTCAGGCGATACGGAATGCCGACCGCATCCAGCCCAGCCGTGACGCGATCAAAATGTTCGCGCGCCGCCGATGAGAGGGAATCCGTCAATCGAGGCGCGTCGTCGGTTGCTTGGCGGCAGTCGGGCACCTTACAGTCCAGCACACGCAGAGGATTCGTCTCGATACGCCGCCGACAGTTACCGCAGAGGCGGGTTTCTACGCCTTTCAGAAATGCGACTAAAACAGGTTTATACCGAGCTTCCAGCGTCAGTCCCGGAAGGGTGAGGTCGGAGAGCAGGCGCCACAAAAGCGACATCACTTCCACATCAGCGCGCGGGTCGGAGACGCCGAAAGATTCCACGCCGAACTGATGAAACTGTCGCAATCTGCCGGCCTGGGGCCGCTCATGCCGAAACATGGGACCGAGATAACAATATTTTTGGGGCCGGGGGTCGGCGGCTCGGTTATGTTCGATGAAGGCCCGCACGGTGCCGGCGGTCCCTTCCGGGCGTAGAGTCAGAGAAGTCCCGTCGCGATCGGCAAACGTGTACATTTCCTTCTCCACAATGTCGGTGCTTGCGCCGATGCTACGGGCAAACAAGGTCGTGGTTTCGAAAATGGGAACGCGGATCTCTTGAAACCCATAACAGCGCGCCCATCGTTTAGCGGTGTCTTCAATCAACCGCCAACGCGGAGTTTCTTCGGGCAGGAGATCTTTGACACCTTTAATCGCTTTAATCATGACTTGGT
>JAJONL010000085.1 GCA_021323395.1 Nitrospira sp. | reverse complement strand
AATGGACGAGAGGATCGTTCTACTCGTTTTCTCGGTGTCGGCCAACTGTCAACGATGTGTGGTCAGTTCGGGTGTCAGCGATGTGTTGTCATGTGACCCTTAGGTCGTAATCCAGGCAGGATAGCGCACGGGTCCTATCCAACGTCACAGGGCAATTGGCATCGTATACGGAACCAGATAATACATAGTTAGAGCACATGCGTACTAAGCGGTAACAATACCTTCGCTGCAGACGAGACTGGCTATGCTTGACTGGAAACACCTCCATGATACTTTCGAGCGCCTCTTGTCGAAGTATCGGAGCGCGCATCCAAATCCAGAGATCGGGATGCGGATCTTGCGACAAGCCATGAATCCCGGAAGGTATTCGAAAAGGAACGTAGAAGGCGAAGTGCAGGCGTTTCGCTTGCGAGTGGACCCTGACGGGGATTGGCCAGACATCGCAGCCCTGCGGGACGCATTTGATCCTTTGTCTCAATTGGGGTTCTCCGCAGATATACCTGCGGAATCTGTTTATCAGGCTGCCATTCAAGTGAGGCTGCAAAGACTGGACGGCGCACTCAATCGCGATGGCACCGCACGCTGGTTTTACCGCGGTCAGCGAAATCAACTCTGGGACACTGTTCCGAAGATCATGAGAAACCTTCGGGACGAGGCTGGGCCGTCGTATGACGCACTGCTTGAGGAGCGTGTGCAAAGAGTTCGATCGATCGTCGCAGGCATGATGCGAGCAGGGCTCGCGAAAGACGATTTCGAGGCGACCGCTATTGCTCAGCATTACTCGTCAGAACTCGGGGTCGGCACGTGGCTACTCGATGTGACGGCGTCGCCCTGGATTGCTTTATTTTTCGCGAGTGACCACGGCAAGGCTGGCGAGATTGGAACACTGGAATACATCGAACTTACCGAGTGGATGCTGTTCAGTAATCACGGCGAAAGCGCGCTCGGCATCCTTCGGGTGGCATCACCGACCTCAGTCCTTCGGATCAGCAATCAGGAGGCGTTCTTCCTGCAAGCGCCGCATCCAGACCTTTTTACAGAGCTCTCGATCAGAAAGCTCTATTTCGGCCAGCAAGAGAACACGGTATTCGAGAGCCTGGCATTCGAGCGGCCCCTCACCCGCACTCTCATCTATCCGCCGGAGGACCCAATGCTCGCTGCGCTCCGCGGATTGCCATCGGAGTCGCTCGAAGCAAAGAAACTTACGTGGGAACCCACCGCTTCCGCGCTTCGAGCCCCCGATTCCGAGACGTATCTTCCTATCGCTCGCGCCCTGCTCGAGGCCGAAGCAAAGCGTAGGCCGAACCAATGGGAGAGAGCACACTGTTTCGACTGGGACGAGCTTCTCCGCCAACTCTGCAGGATGCACGCTGCCGTTCGCGCGCATCAAGGAGAGGTCCCACGCTATGTGACAACACTCCACCATTTGCATCGGCTTGTCGTTTATGCGTTCGTAAACGGCGAGTTAGGAGTTTCAAGCTTCCTTGAGTTCTGCTACATCCAGTACTGCCGCGATGACATGATGGCGGTGAACGCCCTTCGGCGATGTCTACAGGACGCCTCGCCGTTCTGGGCTCATGCCCTCGCGGAAGAGGCCGCCGAGCACGTGATGTGGCCTAAAGCTGGCTTGTAGCCATGCGGCTTTCTAACAAGCACTCGTGAACGCGGCCAGCGTCGCGGGCGAACTCAAACGTTAGGCATGCATGGGGTGAAGAAATGGCGAGGTGAAAGAAAGGGGTCGGGAGTCATTGTTTGAAGAGCGATCTGACAACCTGATCCTGTAAATGACGAAGCTGCCGGTCCAGGATTCAAACCTGCGGGCGCCGGACCCGCAAAACGGTGAACTCATAAAGACTCCCGACTCCTTTAATTTCCCGGTACCTGTTTCACCGGGAGATCAGCACACTGAATTATCTGATTCGGGCTCGAAAGCCTCATCGACTTCTAGTCGTCATGACCCGAGACGAAGTCCGGAGCGTCATTCAGGGACTCCACGGTGTATACCGGCTCATGGCAAGCCTGATGTATGGTTCAGGATTGTCCTACACGCTATATATCAAGCTCGCGGTGACAGGGTCCCTGATAGCGTACGCCCGTAACATTTCCCTCTTAGCTAAGCTGATCTTTCTTCACTCAATCGAACAACTATTCATAGGCTTTATCCTCCAACATTCTCTGTATCCAATCCGATCCACCTGGAATCCATTCAGATACAGATGCACGCCGTCCAACTTCGAAACACATCGTTCAGGTTGTTGAAATACCACGTTCTCTATTCCAAACACGCGTGGCGCAAGAAATGCTTCGGCGTCTATGTAAGTAGCAAGAGAATACCCGAAGTCAATTACAACGGTCATTTCAAAACTCAGTGGGTAGCTAATTTTTTGAAAAAGATTTTTCCATGACTGGTGCTTATGCTTCGGCAATCTTAGTGTCGGTAAGCACCCGGTATGAATCGGTGATTAGACGCCGATTACTTAAGTGCCCACCCGATACCGATGGGGGCGCGTAAAGGAGCTGTTTATGCCAATTGATCTACCGCGACTGAATCCCGACCCGAACCAGAGAGTGCGGACCCAGGACACGGAGTTCTCACGCGATGTGCTCGGCCGCTATATCTGCAGTACCTTCGAGGAAGCCGAGCGCAGCACGCGCAAGGAGGCACAGCCGGAGATTGGCCGCGGCGAACGGCTCGATGCAAAGAAGTTCGACATCATTGTGATCGGCGGTGGCACTTTCGGCGCCGCGTTTGCCGAGCACGTTTGGTTTCGCGACAAGGCCAAGCAGCGCCGCATCCTCGTGATCGAGGCCGGGCCGTTCGTGCTGCCGGAGCACAATCAGAATCTACCAATGGTCGGGCTCGGTGTGGCCGACCCATCGTCAGTCGCGGAATACAACGGCATGAACGAGGAGCAGCGCCGCAATTGGCGTAAAGAGGTCTGGGGACTGGCCTGGCATTCACCGGTAAAATTTCCGGGACTCGCATACTGCGTGGGCGGTCGATCGATTTACTGGGGCGGCTGGTCCCCGCAGCTTCTGCCCGCGGAGATGCCGCTCGCTGGCGTGCCGCTGCCATGGCCGCAAGCGGTGGTTGATCAGCTCGCTACATTGCCGGACGATGACGGCTACTTCCGGCAGGCAAGCGTGCAGATTGGTGTGAATGTAACGAACGACTTCATTTTCGGCGAGCTGCACAAAGCACTTCGAGAGCAGCTCTTCGGTGGCTACGCGACGGTGCAGAACGCGGTGCCGCTCAACGAGCTGGAGTTACATCTCGACGTGTCACCGACTACGAACGCGCAGAACAAAGCGCGGCTCAAGCTGGAGGCGCCGCTCGCCGTGCAAGGTCGCGCCCCGCGGGCCGGCTTTTTTCCGTTTAACAAGTTCAGCGCAGTGCCGGTTTTGATGAAAGCAGTGCGTGCCGCCATCCAGGAAGCGGACAACGACAATGTGCGTCGGCGACTCATGATCGTGCCAAACTGCCACGTCAAGCGGCTGGATACACAGCCTTCCGGCGGCGCCATCAAAGTCACCGGCGTCGAGACAAACCTCGGTACGGTGTCGCTCGCCGATGACGGTGTCGTTGTCATCGCACTCGCTACCGTCGAAAGCACACGGCTTGCGCTCAATTCATTCCAAGGCGTTCCGCACTTCGGGCTCATAGGCCGCAACCTCATGGCGCATCTGCGTTCCAATGTTGACATTCGCGTTCCGCGCGAAGCAATTCAAAATCTCGACCCGGCGCTGAAAGAACTTCAGACCTCAGCGCTCTTCGTAAAAGGCCGCAAGGAAGTTGCCGGGCGGATGCGACACTTTCACCTGCAAATCACGGCCTCAGGCCTCGACAAGTTCGGTGCAAATTCTGAGGCGGAGCTGTGGCAGAAGGTGCCTGATATCGATGGCTTCGAACCGTTCAAGAACATCACCGACTCGCACGTCGTCATCACGATCCGCGGCATAGGCGAGATGGAGCCGTTCGATCCGGACAGTCCCAATGCGCAGACCAATCGCGTCCGACCCGATCCTGATCCGGACGAATTTGGTGTGCCGCGCGCGCTCGTCGAACTGCATCCAACGGACAATGATCTGCAGTTGTGGACCGCGATGGACCAGACTTCCGATGACGTGGCGAAGCTCTTTGCCGGCAACTTGCCGTTCGAGGTTTTCACACCGCAGGGCGTCAAGACCGTTCAGCCCGGTGATGATTTAAGCCAGGTCTTGTTCTATGCGCCGAAAGGACATCCCGATGAAACGAAGCGCGGACGACGTGACGGTCTCGGTACGACGCATCACGAGACCGGCACGCTCTGGATGGGGACCACCCCGGCGCGGTCGGTGACGAATGCCGATGCGCGCTTTCACGGTGTCGAGAACGCTTACGTCGTGGGTCCGGCCACATTTCCAGGAGTTGGCTCCCCGAACCCGATGCTCACCGGTATCGCGCTCGGCCGGCGGCTTGGCGACTTGCTCGGAAAGCCGCAACCATTTGTCGCTGAAGCTGGTTTCACAGCGCTCTTCAACGGCTTCGATACAAGCAACTGGGCCATGACGACGATCAAGAATCAGCCCGGGCGCAGTAATCCCGGCTCATTTCGGGTGCGCAATGCCGCGCTCGAATCGGTCGCCGGCAATGATCTGGGTTTGTTCTGGTGTAAGACCAAGATGCCGCCAAATTTCTTGCTGCGGCTCGAGTGGTTGCGCTGGACGCAGGACTCAAATTCGGGCGTCTATCTCCGCTTTCCGCATCCCGACAGCAAAGGCTACAACAATACCGCCTACGTCGCGGACGACCTTGGTTTCGAGGTGCAGATTGATGAGCTCGCCCAACCCGACGGCAAAGGCATCCACAAGACGGGTGCTATCTATCGCAAGGATGGGCGCGAGGACAATGAGGTGCTGACGCAAAAGCCAGCATTGCCCGCTGGGCAGTGGAACTCGTTCGAAATCCGCGTTGAAGGCGCTAAGTTCACCGTGACGATGAACGGCGATGTCGTGTGCGTGTTCGACAACCCGTATCCCGGCCGGGGGCTGCCCTCCACCGTGCAGGAACCGACCTTCATTGGCCTCCAGGCGTATCCAAATCCTGCATGGAGTGTGGCCTATCGCCATATTCGATTTCAGGCGTTGTAGGCTAATGTTCTGAGAACAATGAAGTCGCCTAACCAGACCAGCGCATGAAGGCGGACCGGGCGGGCTTCAGGTGGCTGACCTGGAGATCGACCCCGATGGCCAGAAGCTGCTTCTGGGTGAGTGGATGAACCAACACATCACCCTGTACCCGGCGGAGCTCTCTGTGCGTGACACCATTCGCTCGATCGCCGACAAGGGCGGCGGTGCACACGTCGACGACACTGTGAATCCAGCCCTGCATCACATGTACCGAACTGGCCCAGCCGGCGTCGGTGTTCACGTTCTCTTCAGCGTTGCAGTCGGACGTCTCGCACAGAAGATCGGGCTCCACTATGCCCAGTTCGTCGAACGCTTTGGCTATCACGGAAGGCTTCAGGATGTCGTCTTCGACGCTGAGCACGCCACCGTCCGATCCAGCGCACAGGTTCCAGCTGAACTCGAAGCCGGGCCGCGACGTCAATTTACCTATACCGTCATGAAGCGGACAAGATGACGACGACCCCGCCAAACATCAGGTTCCACCGGACGATGCTTCGCACCGCCGGTGAATCTGAGCGTTAGAGGCACTGACAGAGAGGGAGTACATTGGTCCGGAAGGTAAGGGACGCAGTGCGTGGGCGCGATCGTGTTGCCCGGGAAGTAGTTCAGGCGGAGGAGGACACCATGGCACAGGTTGACTGGTATATCGAAGGGCCCGAGTTCAGCAACTGCAACTGCGACTACGCCTGCCCTTGCCAGTTCGAGTCACCCCGGCCCACGCACGGAGACTGCCGCGGCTTCGCGGCTGTTCTCATCGACAAGGGCCACTTCGGAGACGTGGTGCTCGATGGCCACGGCGCAGCCCTCCTCTATGCTTGGCCGGGACCGATCTACGAGGGCAACGGCGAGTGCCAGGCCGTCATCGATGAGCGGGCGGACGGCAGGCAACGGGACGCTCTGGCTACGATATTGTACGGCGGCGAGACCAACGAGGGGGCAACCCACTGGTGGGTCTATCGGATGATGTCGACGACGGTGCATGCTCCGATCTTCAGACCCTTTGAGTTCGACGTGAACATCGAGCGTAGAACAGCACGTATCGTGATACCCGACGTGCTCGAATCTACGGCCCGTCCGATTCGAAGCCCCGCGACAAGGGCTGAGCATCGTGTCCGCATCCAGCTTCCGAATGGGATCGAGTTCGACACCGCGGAGATCGGCAGTGGAACCACGAAGACCACGGCCTCGATCCGGCTCGACCTCAATGAGAGCTACGCCCAGTTTAGTTTTCTCCGGCATTCGGGCGAGGGCGTTGTCCGCTCGCGATAGAAGCCAGCCGTGTTGAGACTACGCCCACACCATCCCGCTGACGTGAACCGGCCCATCCAGTGGGTCGCCCGCCACGATCGGATCGTCGTCGTGGCGGCGCTCGGTGCCGTGGTCGTCCTCGCGTGGGGGTTGCTCCTCGCGGGGACCGGCATGGACATGCCCAACGCGCGAGCGGGCGAGCATACGGCGGACGCGGGCTCGCTCGGCAGGTTCCTCGCGCTCTGGCTCATGTGGGCCGTGATGATGGTGGCGATGATGCTGCCAAGCGCGGCGCCAACAATCTTGCTGTTCGCCGCGCTCACACGAACGCGGGTGTCGGCCTCGCCGCTGCCACCGATCGCCGGTTTCGCTGCGGGATACGTGCTCCTGTGGGGCGCCTTCAGTCTCGTTGCCACCCTCGCGCACATGGCCTTCGAGCATGCCGCGCTCGTGTCCTCCGCGATGCGAACGACGACCTCCGTCCTGGCCGGCCTGCTCCTGGTTGCCGCTGGCATGTACCAGTGGACGCCCCTGAAACACGCGTGCCTGAGGAACTGCCGCTCGCCGATCCATTTCGTGACGAGACACTGGCGCGCAGGCCTGGGCGGCGCGTTCCGCCTAGGGCTGTTCCACGGCGCCTACTGCGTCGGCTGCTGCTGGGCGCTGATGAGTCTCTTGTTCGCCGGGGGGGTGATGAACGTCGCGTGGGTGGCCGCGCTGTCCATCTTCGTCCTGCTCGAGAAGACGACCTTCCTCGGCACGCGCGTGGGCCGAGCCGTGAGCGGCGTCGGCCTCGTCGTCGTGGGCGCTATCGCGCTCGCACTCCGATGAAGTGCGCTGGCTGGCAGGAACGGCCTCTAACTTCGCGTTGCACCGGTCCGCGGGCTCGCGTTGCTCGCTCGCGGCCGGTGAACGCAGGCGCTAGCCCACAGATGCAGCGGAAACTGATCACTGGGAATGCGGGGTCAGGGAAAACGTCATTGGCACGTGCATTGGCTGTTGCCCTAAACCTCCCCTATGTCGGACTTGATCGCGTCGTCTGGAAGCCGGGCTGGATATCGACGCCTAAAACTGAGCGGAAGGAGCAGGAGTCAGCCATTGCCAGAAATCTGGTGTGGGTCGTTGATGGGGTATCGGATATGCTGCTTCAAGAAGCAGACACCGTAATATTTCTTGATGTTCCACGGCTCAGATGTTTCTGGCGGGTTTTTTTGCGAAATCTTCCCTATCTGTTCCACTCTCGACCTGGATTACAGGAACGGTGCCCGGAAATTACGATCATCCCGACATTGGTAAAGATCATCTGGCGGTTCCCCAAGTTGGTGAGGCCAGGAATACTTGAAGTGAGTCGAAGCAAAAGCAAACACTTCTTTCACATTCGTACCAACGCCCAGTTAGAGACATTTCTCAAGCAAACCGGAGTGACATGGATGTAGCTTTAAAACCGTTCAAGGCGATTGGCCATAAAAAAGCCATGACCAACGGTTTAACCTGAACGTTATACATTTGTACTGCATGAACCATCCGACTGAACTCCTCACACCGCGCCTTCGGCTCAGACAGTGGCGTCAATCTGATCTTGAGCCTTTCGCAGCGATGAGTGCTGACCCTGATGTCATGCGTTACTACCCGGCGACTTGGCTCAGAGAGCAGAGTGACGCATTTGCCCAACGAGTCAGGCAGCTCATAGACGAACGGGGCTGGGGGTTCTGGGCGATTGAGGAGGACGCATCCGGTCAATTCATCGGCTTCGTTGGATTGCATACTCCTTCCAACGAGCTTCCATTTTTTCCCTGCGTGAAAGTGGGCTGGCGCCTTGCCAAATCCTATTGGGGACAGGGTCACGCCACCGAGGCTGCACGCGCGCCGTCATCGGATTTGCTTTTGAACAGCTCCGCCTTGCTCAAATCGTTGCATTCACGTCGATTGATAATCTCAAATCGCGCGCCGTCATGGAGCGCCTCGATATGCAGTTCGTTGGCGAGTTCGACCATCCTCATGTGGCCATCGAGTCCGGGCTGCGTCGGCATGTGTTATACCGTCTCAACACACCGAACGAGAGACACACCAAGCCCTCACCCTATTGAACAACGACTCGCCCTAGCATCCGTTCCACCCGATATGACTGTGTCCAACCCCTTAGGTCTCACACCTTTCGATGAAACGCGTTGGTTGAGGTCGTTACCCTGGCAGAATGCCGGAAAACTTATCTCACGCTTGAAGATCCTGGAGCCATTCATACCAAACCCCATGACACAGAATTAGCTCCCACTCATCCGGAGGTCTCCCACCTTGACGCTCATCTATGCTGTGCTGCTTCTGGCTATACTCGCGATTGCCTACGTGCTTATGAAGAAGCGATTCCCGCTGGATCAGAAAGACGAACCGTTGCCTTACTACGCCAAAGCTATACTTTCGCAATCCGAACAAGTTCTCTACCATCGACTCGTGGCAGCTTTGCCTGAGCACATCGTTCTAGCGCAGGTTCAGCTGTCCCCGCGTCCTGGGCGTAAAGAAAAGCTTCGATTTCAATGCGTGGAACAATCGCGTCAACCGAATGAGGTATGACTTTGTTGTGTGCGAAAAGGACTTTCGGGTGATTGCCATCATCGAATTGGACGATAAATCCCATGAGAAAGCATCGCGCATTGAAGCCGATGCAAAGAAGGAACGAGCTACCGCTGCAGCCGGTATCCCATTGATTCGTTGGCGGGCGAGTGCCTTGCCGGATGAACCTTCCATCCGTCAAGCGCTGGCCAAGTACATGCGACTTCCCTCATCGAGCGAACTCATTGCCTGAAGCAATCCCGCCGTATCAGTTTTGATACGATGCGGTATCGCTTCCGATACTGACCTGAACATCCCGCCCGCATATTCACTGCGCTATTGTCCTGTAATCTCTTGGAACTAGAGCTCCTTATTGCGCCATTTTCCTCTCCTAATACTGGCACCGGTTTTGCTCATTACATGGAGTGAGAAACTTGGAATTCACATCAGGGCCCTGTCTGACCCGAGTGGTCGCGCTGCCGCCATGACGCAGCTGACCCCCGGAGAGCAGAGGGTGCCGGAGCTGCTGAATCTTCATTGGTTCGGCTATCAAAGGGAAGCAGCGAAGAAATACTGGTCTTGGCTCAATGCGTTGGGTCGGCAGGCAGGAGAGAAATGCCTGGCCCTGGACCTGCTGTTCTCATTCGTGTATGGAGGCGCATTCGCAGCCAACCTATGGTGGGTGTGGGCGACGGTAGGCCGCCCCTTCCATCCGGTATGGATCGTCGCGCCGCTCGCGATGATACTGACCGCCGACTGGACGGAAAACCTCATCCAACTCGCGCAGCTTCGTCACTATGTCCCATCGAACGAGGGCCGCATTCAAAGCTTTTGGATCCAGATGTCCAGCTGCGCGACGATGATCAAGCTCTGGCTCACCTTGGGCCTGTACGTGAGCCTGGTCGGGCTTGTCATTAAACTGATTGCGTCCTTCTCGGAGCGGCATCTGGTCGTTGATGCCGCTGAATGATGATGAACCCTGAGCTCTTATTCCGCCGGCGGAACCCCCTGGGGATTATTCATGAATGCCGTCGCGAGTCGTTCGAGACCGAAGCCCGCCGGGGCTTCTCGCACGTAAGGCCGACGTAGGCGTACTGGCAGTCCGTCGAGGAGGCCGAACGAGAAAAGCCCCGCCGGGCAAGAGAATCGGACGACGGAGCAGGTATTCATGAATAGTCCAGGTTAAGGCCTGCTGCACTTGAGGGCATCGATGAATCTTGTGCCATACTTCAATCCTGAACCTTTCAAGCTCATTGAAATCGTCTTCGTCCTGCCACCATCGTAGGGATACCGATCACGATAATTTGGAGCGCCTACAAGATCCGGCCCAATTCCCGCCAACCCTTCATCGGCAATTGCTCATAACCGGCCAGTCAGGTCCCTATGGAAGGTCCGCGGGTGTCCCTGCTGACGTACTCTTGTCAGCTGATCAAGACGCGCTCAATCATCGGCAAGGGAAAGACAGGTGAGCCGGCATTGCGAATGGCAATCCTCTCCGCGTAATCTAAGTCATCCGACTTTACCAGCGAGGATGCCTATTACGTATCGATCCCTCACGGCCGCACAGATCATTAGCTGGCTTGTAGTCCTGACCGGCTGCGCCATCGAGCAGGAGATTTCGCGCACCCCGCGCACGGCGGTGGAGCAACTGCTGTTGACGGGAGCCGTGGATCGGGCGCTGACGAACCTGACGCTCACCCTCCCGCCCCAAGCCGGCCTGCACCTGGAGGTCAGCGGATTTTACATCGATCGCGCGCGGCTGAACATGCGGGATCAACTGTCCGGCACCGTGCAGGATCCTACGGTGGATTTTCTCTTCGTTCGGGATACCGTGGCGGTGGCGCTCGGCCGAATGGGCTATCGTATTCGCAAACGAGAAGACCACCCTGCCTACCTTGTTCGCGTGTCCATCGAAGCCCTCGGCACCATGCAAGGCCTGACCTTCGTCGGCATGCCGCCCATTCAAAGCGTGATCATTCCCTTCGCCCTCCCGGAATTGACGCTGTATAAACGTCAGGCTCAGAGCGGCTATGCCAGATTACACCTGGATGTTTTTGACAACCTCACCGGCGACTACAAAGGATCGTCCGCGACGATCATCGGGCGCACCCATTACGATCAAACGACGGCGTTCTTTTATATCACCTGGGTGACCACCGACCTGACGGCGCCGCCCTGAGCGACAGGGGCAGAACAAGTTTCCCCGCCCAATAACCCTTACCACTTCCCAGGCCGTCTTTCCTCACGCTCTTCGTGAATGACCACGTACAATTCGACGAGGTATGCCGGCACCTGCAAAAGTTCGCTCTCTGCTTGGCAAGTCGCCGGTCTTCCTCAATACTAGTCCGGAGACATAGGTTTCCAAGCCAATGCGCGAGCGACACCCCTGACCGGATGAGCGGCCGCAGAGCTGATTGCCATGCTGGCGCGAAGCTGTTCCAGGCTATTTATCGAGAATGCGCTAGGGGGTCGTCCTGCCTGAACGAACCGGACAATCGATCCGAGCATAAATATGACGCAACGAAACACTTCCTTCACTGCCATCATGATCGGATTGATTACCACGCTGGTTGGACTCATCCTGCTGGAGGGCCTGTCCCGAATCGTCCTGACAGTGCGCGCAGACCTTTCATGGCCCGATCCGGATTGGTCCCAATACGCCTCCGACGTCGGATGGGAACGACGCCCTCTCTTTAAAGGGCTGGTCGCCGGAGAAGTGCGACGCCACGATCCGGCTCGATACCAGCGCGAGTTTGACGCGGACGGCTTCTTCTCGATCGACAGCGACCAAGTCCAGGGGACCGGTCGTAAAAAAATCCTCGCGATCGGCGATTCCAATACGTTCGGCTGGGGCGTGCCGAGCGCGAGCGCCTTTTCCGAGGTGCTGGATGAACTACGCGCCGATGCGGACGTCATCAACCTGGGAGTGAGCGGACACACCTCGCTCCAAGGGTATGAAATGCTGGTGAAACATTTTGACCAGGTTCGACCGGATGTCATCATTGCCTCGTACGGCTTCAACGACCGGCGCGTCGTGCCCTCGGAAGCCTCCATCGATAGCCGGCAGAAATTCGAGCGCGAAGCGCTGTCCCACCGGTTTGATCACCTCCGTGGAAAGATTTACCTTTTTCGGATGGTTCAGATCGTGATGACGAAGGCCGGCTTAATTAAGAGCGGCAGCGACCAGGACATGGTGGTCGACGCAAGACAGGCCAGGACGCGCGTCTCGCCGGAGCAGTACCGGCAGAACTTGGAGCGCATCGCGCAGTTCTGCAAGGAACGCCGGGTCCCGGTGGTATTTATTGTGTTCCAAGATAATCCCGCGCACTCCGAACATCTGCGTGCCGGCATCGACCATCAGACCAATGGACGGTACGAAGAGGCCGAAACGGAACTGCGCATCGCGGTCAACATGGACAACTGGTTTTCGGATCTCGCGAGGAAGCATCTTGCCGTCGTATTGGAACAGCGTGGCGCATCGTCAGAAGCGGCATCCATGGCGGCACTGACTCTGCCCGGCTCGAAGTTGATCCATGGTGGAAAACCGCTGCGCCTTGACAGGGAATACAATGAGATCATGCGGTCTGTGGCCCGACAGCATGGGGCGGCGGTGGTGGAAGCCGGACAGAGGCTCGCACAGGACGCCAGCCTCTATTTGGATTTAGCTCACCCGGATGAGCGAGGTCACCGTCTTATTGCCGGGCTCTTGAATCACGAGCTCGACGCGCTCCTGAACAGCGCCCACGCGACTGGCCAATCCTCTGCCACTCCACCTGGATCTTGAGCCGGCCATGACGCATCGGGCCGATCCGGTGCCCCTCCTCTTCGGCTGACGGACCAGAGGCCTTCGGACCCGAGGGGCGGATCGAGCACCCTGAAACCGCATCGCTCGTGAATTTGCCCTTGAAGATGACCGGAAGTCCCGGCAGACTACCTCGCAATACAGGAAGCTTGACTCTCCATGAACCCGACGAGCGGCCCGCCTCACAAACCCATCATAAGATGGTCGTCCGTTATCAGCATTGTCCCACCAAGCTAGGCAACGATGTCTACCTCTTTCGTCATCAGTCGCATCAAGCCCTTTTCCTCGTCACGCCGGAAGGGGTGATTCTCACCGATCCGATCAGCCTGGACGCCGCAACATGGCTCAAGGCAAAGCTCGCGAGGTTGACTGACCAACCGGTGCGGTATGTGATCTATAGCCACCACATAACGACCACATTGCGGGAGGCCGCGTCTTTGCCGACACAGCGCTGTTCGTCAGCCATCACGCTGCGCGAGCGAGGGTACTCGGCGCAGCGGATCCCGCGACGCCGGTTCCACAGCTCACATTCACCGATCGTCTGTCCATCGATCTGGGCGGCAAACACATCGAGCTGATCTACACCGGCAGGAACCATTCGGATAACAGCCTCGTCGTCCTCCTGCCACAGAACAAATTGCTTTTCGCCGTCGATTTCATCCCGGTCAAGACGGTAGCCTATCGGGCCTTACCAGACGCTTACCCAGACGAATGGATCGAGTCACTGAAACAGATCGAGCGGTTGGATTTTGACCGGCTCGTGCCGGGGCATGGGAA
>JAJONL010000084.1 GCA_021323395.1 Nitrospira sp. | reverse complement strand
CGTTCTTCCATCACTTGCTCGAGGGTTAACTGCGAGATGATTCGCCGCCAGTTGTTCTCCACTTCGTCTTTCATAAATTGCGCGGTCGGAGATGGCTTCCCGGCGGACAAGTCGGATCGGCTGGCGGCGATGTAGTACAGGGCTTCGACCGGCCTGTGGTCCGTTGTGCAGGCCACTGCCTTGAAAACCCGCGTGTCGTGTTCGTCGAAAATGTCTGGTTGCGCCGATTGAGCCAGCAATGTTCCTGCCGCGAGGACAGCCCCCAACGAGACCGATGCGAACGAAGAGAAAAGGTGTCTGCTTATGCGCTTCATGGCCTTCAAGCCCCAGGTGGAACATGCGGTGATTATACCCGATCGTTCCCACCGGCTCAGGAAGGCAGGTGGAGACTGGACAGCACCGCCTACTTCATCTCAGAGTCTTGGCACCCAGAGACCGCATCAACGGAGTGTGCCGTCACCCGCAGCAGCCCGACTCAAACTGCCGCCGTTGATAGACCAACACGAGACAGCGGATACAGACCTCTCGAGTCGCTTTGGCCCGCTCATCGAAGAGCGGCGTTCGCCGCAGCACCATTTGACCGCAGTCGGCGCAGCAACCGGCGGTCGTGGCATGGCTGTCAGAAGAGACAGAGATCATGGCGTTGGACCCTCCTGTTCGCTCGGATAGGACTCGGTATAGTGATGACGGATTTGCCTCTCCCCAAAAGAGAACGTAAACGTGAGCCACCGCCCCAGGCCTGCGAGGGCGATCCCTTGCTGAGTTTAAGTTCACGCTGCAGTTCTCCGATCCGTCCGTTCAGCCGGACGACCATCCGCTCTAATTCATCCACACGCTCAACCACGGCTTGTTGCTGATGAGTCATGATTCCGCCCTCCTTTCAACTACGTGTTCTCGCAATGCCGAATCACGCCGACGAGCACGCCTTCGACGACAAATTCGTCCGCCGGTGTCACCACAAGGGGTTTCATCGCGGCATTCGCAGGATGGAGCTCAATGTGGCGCGCGCGTTTGAAGTAGGTTTTGATCGTCGCTTCTCGGTTCACCAATGCCACCACCGTTTGACCATTGTGGGCGGTGGGCTGTTTTCGGACCACGACCAGATCGCCGGAGAGGATGCCGTCTTCGATCATGGAATCCCCTTTGACACGCAATGCGAACGTTTCACCGTGTCGCACCATGCTGGGTGGTACGTGAACCAGTTCAGACTGAGCCACCGGTTCGATAGGCCTGCCGGCCGCGACTATTCCTGCCAGAGGTATCTGAATGCTGCTCGAAAGTTGTGTAACCGCTACCTGAACCGCCCCGCTGATCCGTCGCATTCCAGACTCATAACGAGCCACCGAGACCCGCGTCGTTCGCAGCGCCGTCGCCAGCTGTTCCTGGGTAAGCCCCAGTTGCTCACGAATCCGGCGAAATTCATCAGCTGTCATCATGTAACCGATGGTTACACAACAGAACCGTCCTTGTCAACTCGGCCAGGATTTGCCTTGACAGTTCTGAAGGGCCTTCCTGGAGCGGTTATTCTTCATTGCCGAGGGATGAGGACGCCGTGGAAGGCAAATCTTCTGTGTATAAGTCAAGCATGATGTGTGAGCCCATCACACATAAAGACGCAATCCACAGCTCACCTGGCCCTCGGTGATCGAATATTTCAAAACTGAATGCTAATACATGCACAAGACGCGTCCCCTACCATATGTTGGGGCGGCATCAGTCTGGGTCTCTATGCTTAAAAAATAGGCAACATGCTATACGGCATGAATTAGCGGGACTGTTTGCAGCCGGCGGCGACAGTATCAACAGGGATATCCACAGAATTTGGGGAGAGGTTTTATTCCAATTTTTCTTTCATAATTTTGAATGATCTCTGATTTTCGCGATTGCAAACACGTGAGAGATTCCCCTAAAATGCGCCGCGATTCTCTCACCGGCGGGTAACGCGCACCCTCAAGAAAGCACCGATGGCTCCAGGCCGCCTCCTCGGATTTCTGGCAGCGATTCTTCTGGTGGCCGGTTGCGCTGCCAACGTTCGGGATACGGACCTGCTGGCCAGCAATAGCATCATGCTGGCGCCCTCCACGGCGCGGACGATCTTCCTCCAAAGTCGCAACTCTTCCGATAATCAGGATATATCACTGAACGACCTGGGATCGCGGCTGGGCGCCAAAGGCTACCGGATTGTGCAAGACCCCCAGATCGCAGCCTACGTGGTGCTCACGAACATTGTGTACTGCAATCAAACCAAGGTCGAATTACCGGTGGAAGACATGGTTGCCGGCGGCTATGGATCGGGAATCGGCAGTTCCATCATGTCGGGGCTGCACGGTTTGACCGGGATGGCGGGCATGGCTGGCCCGCAGGGCGCACTCGTGGGAAGCGCCGCCGGCATGGGACTCAATGCCGCCGAGGGTATTGGGAATGCCGTGGGGAATATGTTCGGCGGCCCGTCAAGGCCCGATGCGAATGAGAACATCAACTATGCCTGCGTCGCAGATCTCCAAATTACGGAACCGGTGAAAACCGGTGAGGTGCCACCGATTTCACAACCCGGCACGCCGCTTCCGTCGGGGGTCTACCAAACCAGACTGGCAGCCAGCGTGCATCAGAAACACCTTGATGAACGGGAAGCCACGCCACTCGTACAGCAGAGGCTCAGCGCGGCCGTAGCGGGACATTTCTGACGACTGCCTCGATACACATGCGAAGAAAATCCACCCTCTCTCATGGCGCGACTCTCGGCCTGCTTGCCGCCCTGTTCTTGATCACCGGCTGTAATAACGTGTTGCGTTCGGGATTGGTCAACGACACCTCTATCCTTCTGCCGCCGAGCGCGGCGCGTACGATCTATGTGCAAATCCGCAACACCTCTGAAAACCAAGACGCGACCCCGGCAGACATTCCCGCGAGGCTGATTGCGAAAGGATATCACCTCGTGAACGATCCTCTGGAAGCTGCCTATTGGCTACAGGCTCAAGTGGTGTACTGTCACAAAGCGGGAGACAGAGTCACACCCGAGACGGTCGCCAAGGCCGGCTTTGGCGCAGGCATCGGCAGTGGAGGCACGTCGCTCGCCAACGCCGCCGGGCTCGGCCTGGATGCCATGGGCGGCATGTTCGCCGGGATGGGGGGCGCCGGCATGAACGCCCAAGCGCTGCGCGGAATGGCGATGGGGGGTGACGCGATGCCCGACCTCAATGCCATGATGCGGATGGCGATGAGCGGCAGAGGTGGTTATCCGGGGATGACACAGCCCCCACAGAGCGAGGACATTCTCTATCTCTGCGTGGCGGATGTTCTGGTCAGTGAACAAGCCAAGAACAAGGCGGCGCGGACTTACAAAATGCGGTCCGTCGCGCACGTGCTTCAAAAGAAGCTGAACATCGAAGAGGCGACACCCATCGTGCGGGATAAGTTCGGCGCCAGCATCACCGGCGCGTTTTAGTCAGGAGGCTCACTAGTCTTGTGAAACAGCAGATGTATGAATCATCATCCCCTAACAGGCTGCGGAAGAACTATTCTGAACCCCTAAAAATCGACGTGCTAGACATCTGAAACCCCGATCAATATCTGCAGGATGCTCAAAAAGACCGTCCAGCAAGGCCGCAGCGAGGTCCACGGCGCGAAGCATAATGAGCGCCACGTCTGTGGACGCCGGCGAGACAGTGAGCCGGTAGTGTCTTGGGCCGAGGCATCACGTTCTTACCCACCCACCCCGAGCCTGCCGGGACAGGCTCTGTTCCCATGGGGGTACGGCGAGGATCTGAACGACGCGAGAACGCCGCCGGCGACATTCTGCTACTCGCCTTGTCTCGATACCAAATGAACCGCGCCCGCCTTGATCGCAGCCACCACGGGAACACCTGACACCAGCCCGAATTCTTCCACAGCGGAGCGAGTGACCATGGCCACGAGCGGAAATCCACAATCGATCGTCACTCGCGCCAATGCCCCAAGCAAAGTGACCGTGTGAACGATCCCGGGGAGATGATTCCGCGCGCTGCTCATGGTGGCTTGGTCTGGCTCCAACACCACATCTTCCGCTCGAATACAGACAAACACGTCGGGGCCTGCCGACTCAGCTTCGACCGCCGTCAATGTTGTGCCGTTCACGCTCACACGCAGCATGCCGGCCGCCGATCCGACTACCCGCCCCTTCACGACAGTCTCCACCCCCACGACATGCGCCACCTCCGCATTTCGAGGACGGCTGAACACCTCGATCGGCGTTCCCACTTGCAGCACATCTCCCGCACTGATGACCGCCATCACATCACCGAGCGTCAGCGCCTCCGTCCAGTCGTGCGTCACGATGATCGACGGCAGCGCCAGCTGTTTCAACAGGCTCCGCAGTTCGTCTCTCAGATGCACCCGGGTCGGCGCGTCCAACGCGGATAACGGTTCATCCAGCAGAAGCAACAGCGGGCGTGGGGCCACCGCCCGCGCCAGCGCGACGCGCTGTTGTTGCCCGCCCGAGAGTTCACGCGGCTTCGCCGTCTCCAACCCGCGCAGTTGAAACAGATCCATCAGCTCGTCCACCCGTTTTTTCCGATCAGGCGAATTCAAATGGCCGAGGCCGTAGGAAATATTCCCTGCCACCGTATAGGTGGGAAAGAGCGCGTAGTCCTGCGGCATATATCCGATATGTCGCTCTTGAGGCACGACTCTGACTCCTGCGGCTGTATCCAGCCATGTTCTCGACACAAACTGAATGGTCCCTTCCTCCGGCCATTCCAGCCCCGCCACGGAGCGCAGGATCGTCGTTTTACCGGATCCGGACGGGCCGAACAGAATCAACACGGTCGAAGCTTCGACTGGGTATCGAATCCGGGCTCGAATCGGCGCGCGGCCGGGGAACGTCTTGATGATGTTGATGTCTATTTCTGCGGCCATGCTGCCCACACGTTGCGATTGACGGCATACACCGTGAGCAGCACGAGGTATGAAACGATCAGAAGAAACAGCGCCGTCTTGGCGGCGCCGGCGTAGTTCAGCGCCTGGACTTCATCGTAGATGTCGATCGACACCGTGCGGGTCGAGCCTTCGATATTCCCGCCGACCATCAACACCACCCCGAACTCTCCCAGGGTATGCGCGAAACTCAGGACGAATCCGGTGATCAACCCCGTGACGGACAAGGGGGCGATCAGCTTCACAAACGTCTTAAACTTGGAGACACCGAGCGTCCAGGACGCCTCGATCAACCGACGATCCACCTGGTCGAACGCGGCGGAAAACGGCTGTACCGCGAAGGGCAAACTGTAGATCACGGAGGCCAGTACGAGTCCTTCGAAGGTGAATGGGAGCGGATGCCCAATCAGCTCGGTATACAGACGCCCAAACGCGCTATGTGGGCCGATGGCGACGAGAATGTAAAAGCCGAGCACCGTCGGCGGCAACACCAACGGAAGCGCCACCACCGACTCAATGAGAAATTTCCAGCGCCACCTCGAAAAACTGACCCAGTACGCAATCGGCAATCCGACCGCCAAGAGAATCAGCGCCGTGAGACCGGCCAGCTTGAAGGTCACCCAGATCGCAATCCAGTTCACACTTCTGTTCCAGCGTTCGTCAGCCATTCCCGGTCGGCATCATGAGGAATGCCGGCCGGGAAGATCAATGCCGTATGCTCTTTATTTCCCGATCATGACTTCCGTGGCCTTCACGGCAACGGTGACCTGATCGTTCACCTTGAGTCCCATGTTTTTCACCGATCCCTCAGTGATAGCCGCCACAACATCCAGATTGCCGACCTTGACAACCACTTCCGCCATGGCCTGGCCCTCGGTGATTGTGGTCACGGTGCCTTGAAATTGATTTCTCGCGCTCAGCTTCATGGTTTCCTCCTCTGTTGTTCAGGCTGAGAAATTTCAGCCGCTCTGTTCCCGTCGTCACCCTTGCATTCGAACCGGATACCCCAACGACGTCCTCGCTCTTCGTCTTCCGTCCCTTCGATCGTGCCCATGCCTGCGCTGGTATAGCCCTTGACCTCGCCTTCACGAATGAGCCGAGATCCCCTTTCGCACTTGGTCTGTATCAAGTCCAGTGCCGGCTTTCGATATTGCGATCCCATCGGACCGCCCCGGTCCTGCTTATAGACATACGTCACCACCCCACCATGGTCCGATTCCTGACTCATCAGGACCGCCTCGGAACAACCGGCGAGTACCAAGGCCGCTGCGGCCAAGACGGCGGGCATCCAGCGCCTAATCGGGCAAGGTGAATCCATACCGGGTCATGATCTCCTGTCCTTGAGTTCCCTGCATGAAACGGAGAAATTGCCTGGCGGCTTCCTGATTCTTGGATTGTTTCAAAATGACCGCGCCCTGCTCCAAGGGTGGATGGGCTTCCGCCGGAATCAGCCAGTATGAGCCGGCGCTCTTCATGGCCGGAGCCAGTGCCAGAGATAGGGCAATGATGCCCACATCACAAGCGCCGGATTCGATGAACTGGGCGGCCTGCGAAATATTTTCTCCGAGCACCAATCGATCCTTCACGTCGGCATGGACCTGCTCATGTTCCATTGCCGCCACCGCCGCACGACCATACGGCGCATGTTTGGGGTTGGCAATGGCAATTTTCCTAATCATAGGTTCACGAAGGACTGCGAGCCCCTTCGACAGATCGAGCGGCGAACTTTTGGGCGCCCAGAGGACCACCCGTCCGACCGCATAGCGATACAACGATCCCGACACTGTGAGACCCGCCTCTTCCAACTTTTTCGGATAGCCGATGTCTGCCGAAAAATACAGGTCGAACGGAGCCCCTTGCTGAAGTTGCGCGTAAAAATTACCCGACGACCCCAGGGACAGCTTCACATGATGACCACTTTGCTTCTCATACTCCGCGATCAATTCCTTGATCGCGAAATTCAAATCGGACGCGGCGGCAATCGCAAATCCATCGGCATAGGCCGCAGGCACTCCTTCTCCAACCATCGCCAACAGGGACAATATCAGAAGTCCACATACCGCACCGATCCTTTGTATAGGTTTCATGGTACGCACTCTACATGCTCCTTTCATTTCATGACGGCTTGGATGACCGGCGCGCTGTCTTCTCCGTTCCCAACCATACTCACATGCAGGGGACGGAGGATCTCGCCGCTGTCCATCTCAACCGAGCCCGGCCTATTCATGAATACCTGTTCCGTCGTCCGATTCTCTTGCCCGGCGAAGCTTTTCTCGTTCGACCTCCTCGACGGACTGCAAGTACGCCTGCGTTGGCCTTATTTGCGAGAAGCCCAGGCGGGCTTCGGTCTCGAACGACTCGCGACGGCATTCATGAATAATCCGGGCTAGAAGAAGATTTGATATTGGACTCGAAACGCATTTTCTATCAAGGTTCCTCCCACTGCATCGAGGGGAACCGTTCCAGATCCAGGCGGCAAGGGTGCGCTGCGGCCGATGGTGTACCCTCCGGTCCCAAATTGAGTATTGCTGTATGTCACCATGATCTGATGGTCATAGGTCCCGTTCAAGAACCAGTTCAACGAGACATCGCTCTGTCTGATCAGATCGTTGGCTGAATGGGTGTCCGGATCCCAGTAGGCAAACCGCGCGGCCACTTCGACCGTGCGTGGAATCAGATAATAGCCGCTCTGCACGTACCAGCCCATGGCATTGCCGAAGTTATTCGGTGCCGTCGCCGTACAGGTGGTATTCATACAGGGCAGCCCCTTGTCGTGCCGGATGACATTCTTGTAGTAAAACTCTCCCTGGAGTGAGAACCCGCGATACTTGAAGATTCCATCTACGGCCCAGGTGGAGTAATCCACGATGCCGAGCCCGAGTTGCCGCCCATTTCCAAAAGCTGCCAGCTGGCGTCTGATGTTCAAGTTGGCCAGATCCAGACCGACAAATGCGTTGTCGGAACTGGTATTGACGCCGGGGTTGTAGGAATAGCCGCCGCCGATCGCCAACTGGGGCTTTTCAGAATAGACGAGATCACCTTCCCCATAACCGGGCCGCCCCAATATATTCCAGTTCAACCGCGCCACATACATGAGCCGGTCGATGTCGATGCGCGTGTTGGCATTCAAGTTTCGCTGATTGACCGGGCAATTCGCGGGAGATGGAAATGGATTCCCACCGGTTTGCCCGCCGGGACAGCCGACGGTGGCTTCTTCCGACGTAAAGGAACCGAGTCGGTTGAAACTGGGACCAGCGCCGTTGAATACGCCGATATAATAATTAAGCGGGAAGAGCTCTTCATCGTTCATGATCGTAATACCGATGTCGCGGCGATCCAGGCCGCTGGCCGTGAACGCATCCTGGACCAAGGCCCGTTCCGCAAATTGCATCGAAGCCGTCGAATTGATCTGCGAACGATTGAAGTACACCTTATACTGGCCGAATTGGACGTTCATCCATTTCAGATGCGTGGAGGTAAAATTCACGTCAAACAGCGAGAGGGAGCCGGGAGACTGCGCGTTTTCGGCCGTCTCAGCCCTCATTTGGACATAGTATTTGAAGTCCGGATCGAACAAATGCCCCATGAAATAGAGCCGCATCCGCCTCACATTGAACGAAGAGGCGCTATTCTCTGAACGATTGGCCCGGTAATCACCGAACACGCCGAGCAATTCAGGAAAGTTCTTGGCTTCTCCGGGATTGCGCCAGGCGTCATTGCGAAACCGTTGCGTATAGCGCAACTGGGTGCGAAACCGAATCTTCAAGAAAAAGGCGTTGTCGTTCATCGAGAGGTTGAATCCGCGATCGTACCAGCCTCGAAAACTCGGCGTCAGGAGCTGCGAGCGCTCCTCCGATTCTTGGACCACTCGGTTATATTCCTCCTGCGTGATCATGCCGCTCTTGACCGACCGTTCAAGCAGGAGCTTCATGGAAGGATCCATACTTTCGACGAAGACGTACTTGCCGTCCTTCTCCACTAATTTGCCGGCATCGGCCGCCATACTCACGGCCGAGGATCCGAGTAACGAGAGTACGATGATCACCGTTTGAAGCAGAACCCTGTCAAGAATGCCCGAGTCGCAGGCAATAGGAATGCATCGCCATCGTGTGCTCATGGTATCTCCATCATGGTCTCGCTGCGATCGATTGCGGTGATGATCGGTCTGCGGGTATACCCGTATTCAGTGTGGCGCCGCCGCGCCGGCTTCTCCGGATTTCAAGAACTGCCGAAACTCCACGGCTCGGATATTCTTGTCGTCCGTGACCCAAAAACGACCCGGCTCGAAATAGAGGATGTAATTCTTCGGGGTAGGTGGCGGGGTGGGATAGTTGTAATCGTAGACATCCGACTTTCGAATAGGAATCTGGGTGTGAAAGTATTCGATCGTCAGGTACAAATACGGCTCACGAATGGCCACCCATCCCGCGACGGTGTCGCGGCGATAACGAGGGTTGAAGCCAGGCCCCCGGACCTCGAAGTGTGCCCGTCAAACTGGCCACCTCTGTATTGGTAAGTTGCACCGGATGCGTGTACATCCTTGGTTCAACTTCCTGTTGCGCGGTGACCACAACCCGCTCATCCTCGTGGACCATCCTTGTGGTATAGGGCAGCCTGGCACATCCCGTCATCGCCAATCCCGCCGCCCATACCACGGCGACCGCGCAAAATACCCATCGCCGTCCGTCTAACCCCTCGCGTTCTTTCTCCATCGGCCCTCCTCGCCTGCCAAATATATAATTCATTAATTTAATATCGATATACTTGACAGACGACCGAAAAAAATTCTTACCGACGAAGGTTTGCCGGCACTCCGTATCCGGCTTGGCGCACGAGAGCCTGACCCTCGGCGCTTTGAATATAGGCCAGAAATTCGTCGCACAGAGGGCGATTGGGGCAGTACCGTTCCATGGCCATGGAATGTTTTGTTGGGGTATAGCCTTTTTCGACGATCGCAGCTACACGCAGCCGTTCCTGCTCTTTCACCACCTGATCGCCGTAAATGATTCCCGCATCCGCCTGGCCGCTGAGCACATGGTCGATGACCCCGTGAGAATCAGTCGCCACATCCAGTCGTCCCTTGAGGGATTCATGAAGACCGAGCGCACGCAGGGCTGCACCCGTCTGCGTACCCAGACGGGTATGCGACGGATCTGCCACGGCCAATCGTGCCGTGCCGCGACCGATCGCTTCGAGAGAATCAGGCGCGTCAACCAGGGATTCCGGCACGACGACGACCAATTGATCGACAGCATAGGATCGTTTCGTGCCCGGCAGGACGTAATATTTTTGTTCCAGCCGTGTGATCACCTCATCCCCTCCCGGTGCAACGAGATGTATCGGGCCCGTGCCGATGAAATATTGGCCGACCATGCTGTTTTCCATGCCGGCGATGGTTTGCCGAAGGTTCAACCCGGAAGCGAAATAGAGCTGGACCCGCACCTCGGGATGCATTTGCTCGAAGCCACTCCCCAAACGCTCCAAGAGACCCCTTAAGCTCGGCGACGCCGCAATCACGAACGGCTCGCTCGCCCTCGCGTTGCCAGGCTGGGTGCTCAATCCCATCAATATAAAAATAAAAACGGCTGCCCATACCCGGGCCCAACCCAGTGCCTGGTCGGAGACCTTATTCTTCATCGCTGCCCTCACCATGAACAATAACGCTATGTCATCACCTGCTTCATGCGTGCAGACCGGGCTCACCTAGCCGGCCCGGAGATTTCGAATCTTCCCAGTCTCCGTCATGTCATATCCACCTAGCGCCTCGACTTCCGTCCTAAATTGCCGGCTGGCTATGGCATCAAGCAAATGTGAAAGACCGGGGTGGATGGACAAATAGCTCTTCGGGAGCACGAGATCGTACCGGGCCTGCTGTAAAGGAATGAAGTCGAGGCCGAAAATCTGCGCGGCGGATCGTATGCCGATCCCGACATGGGCGTGGTGCTCTGCAATATGCCGCGCGACTTCGAAGTGCGAGCTGACCACCGAAGCATATCCCTTGAGAGCCGCGCTCTTTATTCCTAATGCCGCCAGCCGCTGATCCAACAACATCCTCGCTCCGGCGCCCTCTTCACGGTTCACGAGCAACACGTCGGGACGTAGAATGTCCTCCACGCTGCGGATTCTCTTGGGATTGCCGGTTGCGAGGATGAGCCCCTCTTCCCACGCCGCAAAAGTCACGACGATGTAGTCGTCTCCCTGCAGATGACGCCGAAGGTAGGGCAGGTTCGATTCCCCCGTCTTGGCGTCCAGGATATGTAATCCTGCCATATGGACTTCTTTGCGCTTGAGCGCGTCGAGCGCCGCCGCGCTTCCCATCGTCCAGCCGACGACCGTCGACATGTCTTTATACCTGCGTAGATATTCGCTCGCCAGATTGATGGCCGGATCACAGCCTGCGACGGCGATCTCCTGCTCGATGATCTGCCGCTCGCGCAGGAGACGCACACGGACGCGGTGATCGGACTTGGCAGAACGCGCGCTCGATCCGGCCTTTCCGATGACGAGGCCGTCCGCGGGGACGGTGTAATTCAACACTTCGCCCAAGGCCGCGACGGGACGCACGATAAAGCGATCTTCAACCTTAGCCACCTTGACCCGCGTGCGAGGCTGGATAACGAGCACCGCCGTGCCATGCCGGACCCACTCGCCCTCAATCAGTTCGCCGGTCGTCTTGAGACTGAAGATATCTTCCACATGGCAACCCAAAACGTTGGCGAACCGCAAAGCCACAGCTGTCGTCGGCAGGTATTGATCGGCTTCGATCGCGCAAACAGCCTGGCGGGTTACTAACGCCCCATCGGCAAGCTGCCCTTGTGATAACCCCTTGGCCATACGAAGCGCTCGGAGGGAATTGACGACATTGGAAGCCGGTTCGGCCTTGCTTTTTTCACTCATAGCGGCAGGGTAATATCACTATATATTAATTTATGTCAACTATTATAGAAGGCGCGGCTGATTCGACGCCTCGCGGGGACCTCGGATTCAACCTGTTCTGCATGATTTTTTTCGGCTTGCGAAAACGGTAGGTCGCGGTGATCTAAAAGCTCTCGTCAGCGTGATGAGAGTGGCTTCTGCGAGCCGACCTGCCTTCCACCCCTGGCCTTAGCACGCCAGCCGACAATCGTGCCGTCAAGTTCGGTGTAATACCCCACTGTCATCTCTCCGAGCCTCACATCATGTTCCGGTACGTGGTACTGCGCTGCAACCCGCTTGCGCAGCGCAGCATGGTATGTTGAGGCGGTTGGAGCGGACGACAACGTCAGCGGCCATTCCTGGCCACCTTCTCCGTCCCTTGACGGGCAAAATGCCCCGCGGCAGGCCTCTACCTCTCCAAGGACGAGCATGCCTTCCTCTTGAAGATCGGGTGTCAAAGCGGTCCCCGGATAGATCGTCGAGTTTGAGAGGCCACAGCCGCCTAAGAGTATCGCCAGCATCCCACATACCAACGCACGTACCTTCGAATGCATTCAGATTCTTCCTTTCCGACTATTGAACCGCGATTGTGGCTGCCTCGATCCTCGTCCAAAGCCCATGAGCACTTCTTTCCCCCATTTCTTTCGCCCATGTATCCTTTCCCAGACTCTTCTGTCAACGAGTCAGCATCATGCTAGAGCTCTGATTTTCAGGCGGCCGAATAGATGACGCTGGCGGACTTGATCAGCAACTCCTTCAGGCATTCCTAGACGACAGCTCGACGCTCGTTCTCATCGCTGATGTGACTGGGACCAACGAGCGATCCGCGCCTTCCATGACTGAGTCTTTGCATGTCATTAAGCATGACAAAATGCCTGCTCCGGGAATGGGTGAATTACGACGCGTTATTCATCCCGGCGAGTGCCCCCACTTCCCGCAACAATCGCAATCGGTTGCACTAGGAGTCTGTCCGAGTAATGCCATTCTACTGCGGCACATGATCTGCGGTAGTCTGCGTCGTTCTCGGCCCGAAAAAATCCTACACGGGATCGAATACGCTTCCGGTTTGTTCGACCTGCGGCCTCGCATCTACCAACAGCTCCGCGCCCAGTGCGGCGCGCTCGCGGTCAAGGCGGGCCGACGCCTCTTCCCCGTGGGACCGCGGGGCCGCCATATCTTCACATTCTAGCCAGGCCATGTCCTCCGCCACCTCACAGGATGGAGCAGCACAAATTAATTGTTGACAATATTATTAAACTTAATGTATTTAATCCTCATCGGATTACAGATGTAATATAAATATTTGTCATTATTAGTTCTTCATCACTCCGGCACGCTTACATCCGGCCAATTAGGGATCAACAATGAAAATATTTCCTTTGCTCATTATTAGTATTCTTGCCGTCTTCACAGGCGAAATGCCACCGACCGCTCAGGCCGTCGAGGAAGGCCAACTCGTGAAGAAAGACGGCAAGTGGGAGTATGTCTCCACGGAAGACCCGGGACTGAAATACCTCTATCTCAAAGGCATCATCACGCAGCAGGAATACGAACGTGGGCTCAAAGTCATTGAGACAAAAGAATATGCAGCGAAACCGAACTACAGCGTGGACATCAACAATGGATTGAATATCCGTGTCGGGTCGAAATTCCTGCTCAAGATGCGGCTCCTCACCCAGGCGCGTTACTCCTTCAGCGCCTACAATGACGCGTGGGGGACGATCGGAGACTCACGATACCCGGAGATCTTGGGGGGGCAGGTCGAGTACCGAGCCGTCCGGCAGCAGAGCGATTCAAGCACGTTTTCAGTTCCACGCACACGCATCCAATTCCTGGGATATGCCTTCGATCCCGACCTTCGCTACAACTTCTCCGTCCAATTCGACCAGGCGACCATGAATCAGGAAGGCGGCAGCGGGAGAGCCGGCCTGTTGGATGCCTATGTGGCCTCCTGGCATATCCCATGGGCGACCGTCCAAGTCGGTCAACAGCGGGTCTGGTTCAATCGTGCCCTAATCAGCTCCATCGCCACCTCCACATTCGCCGACAATTTGATCGTCCAGCGCGCGTTCGCAGCGAACCAGGTCAACAGTCGAGACATCGGGATCACGATCCTCAGCGATGAGGATCGATACAAATTCAATTATGCGATCGGTATCTGGAACGGAACCGGGACCAATTTGACACGAGAGGGAACTGCCGTCAGCCAGGCGCTTCCGAACAATGAGAGCCTTCCCGCTTCCCAACGCCGAACGTTCAACTATGACACCCGCTTCATGACCGGCGAGCTCCTCTATACCGTTCGGCTGTTGTACAAAATCGCCGGCAATCCGGGGTATGGCCAGGCGTCACCCGTGCCTATCGCCAGGCTGTGACGAAGAACTACAATGGTCGTCTTCTCGGCGGAGGCATTTACGATTTTCAAACCTATGAAGTCGATTTCATTGCGAAGTACCAAGGCTGGTCCTTACAAGCTGAAGGATATTACCGGCATCAGCGAGTGCGGAATGCCGATTCGGGAGCCATTCCGTTCGACCCGGCCACAGCGGTCATCTTAGGTCCTCCGGTAGAACTCGGACAGGCCTACGGCTGGTACGCTCAAGTAGGGAAGTATATTATCCCCAGGAAACTCGAACTCGCCGTCCGGTATGGATTCATGGATCCCTCCACCAAGCAGACCCACGACTTGGTCAAAGAATTCGGCGCCGCCATCAATTAC
>JAJONL010000083.1 GCA_021323395.1 Nitrospira sp. | reverse complement strand
CAGATCGAACCCTCCCTCTTCATCGATCAGAACGGGGCGGTGTCGGCGCGCCTGGCGGCGACAAAGGATCTGTTGATGACTCAGCGGCTGATTCTGCAGCTTCGATTGGAGACGAACGCGGCTATCCAACGTGTCGAAGAATTTACGACGGGGTCCGGCCTCAACAATCTCGAATTCGGCGTCCGCCTACGGTATGACATCAGGCGCGGATTCTCGCCCTATGTTGGTGTGTCCCTCGATAGAAGTTTCGGCGAAACCGCTACGTTTATCCGTCGAGAGGGTGGTTCTCCCAGTCAGGTACGATTGGCCATGGGATTGCGGATGTGGTTCTGATGTAGCGGGCCCGGCATGATTACATCAATCGGCATCTTACCTGTCGCCTTTTGGGACAGTCATTCAGCTGGCCGGTTCTGTTATTCCCCAGCCGTGGTTCGAACAGACCTTCCCCGCCAAGCGCTCTTGAGAAACCCCTCCGAATTCTAGCAGGGTTCGGAAAAAGTCCCCCAGCGTCGTTCTCACATCGCTCAGAGGCTCAACGTACAGCACAGAGTACGATTCGCCTCTTCGCTCGCTGCGGCCTTGCTGGACGACCTTTTTGCGCATCCTGCGAGCTATTCTGACACTCACACAGCAGCTGAAGTGGTCGTGGTGTATTACGCAATGATCGAGTTTTTCCGGCCTGCTGGGGCTGTCCGGCCCTCGCTGCCATGCCCGCTGGCACGTCCTCTGCTTCAGAGTCAGGGGCAATGGACAGGCCTGGACCAAAAACATGCGTATCGGAAGAGAGGAGAATTCATCATGGCAGACCAAGAGGGCAGGTGCGCAGGAATGGGTGTGTCGCTCGCGTTTTTAAGCGGGGCCGCGCTCGGCGCGGTGGCGGCCATCCTCTATGCTCCCAAATCGGGGGTGGAGACTCGAACGGCCATACGAGGGTACGCGCATCGGACGGAAGAAGAGGTCTTGGAAAAGGCCAAGCAGATTCGTGGGGACCTTGCCCGTACCATGGAAGAGGCCAAACGCTATGTGAAGGAGGCCGAGGCCACCATCGCCGCCGCGGTGGCGGCAGGAAAGGAAGCGTTCAAGAAAGAAAAAGGCGAGAAGGCCTAAGTTCGGGATCGTCATGGTGTAGCGAGAACCGTTCGAGGTGTTGTCGCCGCTTCGTCATGGGAAGTCGTCCTCACAGATTCCATGACGTTGATACAAGGAGAGCGGTATGTCTGACGCGAAGATCAGTGTCACGTTCGAGCAGGATCATGACCGGCTCGATGCGTTGTTCACCTCATTTCAAGAGCAGAAACGCAGAGATTTTGCCAAGGCGACGGAGGCGTTCCTCGCTTTCAAGTTCGGCCTGCAGCGCCACATTGTCTGGGAGGAAGAGATTCTCTTTCCCAAATGGGAGGAGAATTCCGGCATGGCGGAAGGCGGCCCGACGCAGGTCATGCGGACGGAGCATCGACTGATCGGCGACTGCCTGAAAGCCATTCATCGGAACGTCCAGGCGGGGAATCCTGACAGCGACAAGGATGAACAGCAACTGCTGGCTCTATTAAAGTCGCATAACATGAAAGAAGAACGGATTCTCTATCCTTCGATCGATCAGGTGATCAGCGATGAGGAGCGGGCCGCGATGTATCAAGCCATGAAGGAGATCCCCGAAGAGCGGTATCGCGCCTGCTGCGGGAGTGAGGATCCATGAGGGGCGGAGGAGCAGCCCTTCTGCTCGGAACGTCCTGCGTCCTCTCAGTGGCGCTAGGGGCGGTACAGACCGTAGCCGATCCCGGCGGCGGGACCATGAATCTTCACAGCGACCTGATCTTTCGGGCAACCGGCGCCACGGCTTGCCGGGACTGTCACCGCGCTGACCCGGCGGGCCGGGTGAATGGGCAGGTCTTGGACAATGCGTTGGTCCAGGAACTCAAGGCCAAGGCAAAGGGCATCCATGGACCGGGCCGATTCGCAGATTGCCTGCGTTGTCATGCCGGGGGTAACAAGGGGGTGGAGAAGTATCGGAAATGATTCCGTAAAGTGCTCATGGCCTGCGATGGTTCATGAGGTCGAGCCGCCGCGGACCGCAGGGGAGCCCTGACAGGATGTGGAACAAGTCGCCGATTGGTATTTTACTTGGAATGAGCGGCGGGGTATTCTCGGAGCCCTTGACCCTACCGGAGACGTGATCATGGCGGCGCGGCTTTCGAGTTCTACTGCTTCCTGGTCTGCGACCACGCGGCTTGCCTCTCATTGGCGGGGTCAAAGTGCGGCGACGGATGGATGGTGGCAACTCGGTCTTTTGGCTTGCCTCGGGCTTCTCCTCTACGCTTCGACCTTAAAGGGACTGTGGGATGTGTGGTGGTCGCGCCCCACCTATGCGCACGGCGTGGTAGTCCCCTTCATCAGCCTGTATCTCATCTGGAAGCAACGGCGCCGCGTTCAGTCCCTCCCTCCGAGGCCGGCCGTTGCTCTCGGCCTGCTGGGCATGACTGGTTCCCTGGTCATGCTGATGATCGGTGAGGCCGGAAATATCATCGCCGTGGGTGGTCTGTCCTTCATCGCGATGCTGGTGAGTGTCACCACGTTGCTGTTCGGCCTGTCCTATCTCCGGGCCTATGCGTTTCCCATTGCCTACCTGGTCTTCATGGTACCGGTCTTGGATATTCTCATCAAGCCATTACAGTGGCCGGCTCAGCTCGTCACCGCCGCCATGGCCGTCACCCTGCTCCAGACTATCGGCATCCCGACCTTTCGCGAGGGGATCTATATTCATCTGCCGAATGTCGTCGCGGAGGTGGCTCCAGGCTGCAGTGGTCTCAATTTTATGATTTCAATCCTCGCGCTCGGCCTGCCTCTCGGATATGTCGCCCTTTCGTCGATGCGAAGCCGCATCATCCTGGTCGTCGCCGGCGTCCTCATCGCCATCGTCGCGAATTGGGTGCGGGTCGCTCTTATAGGAGTACACAATTATCTCTGGGGCGGAGGACTCTACGGACCCTTTCATCTGTTTCAGGCCATGGCGGTGGACTGGGTCGGGTTTGTCGGGCTGATCGCTGGTACGTGGGTCCTCTCCGCCCTCGAAGCGAGACGGCCGGCCGCGACCTGGCCCGTTGCCTCTTCCCCGAGCGAGCCGGGTTGGATTCGATCGCAGGGGGGCTTAGAACGCCCCTGGATCCTCGCCGCGATCTGGATGTTGGTGGGCCTGCTGTTCTCCCTGACCCTGGATCACGCCCCGGTGGAACCGGCGCATGACCTTTCGCTCATCCCCACCCGCATAGGCGAATGGACCGCCGTTCCTTCGACGAACGAACGACCCTTCTTCACCCTGGACGAGGCGGACCATACTCTGATCAGAACCTATCGGGATCCGCAGGGCCATCGCATCGGCCTCTATGTGGGGTATCTGAGTACGCAGGAGCAGGGGCGTGAACTCGTGAATTTCGATGCTCGGTTCGACCAGCTCCACCGGCTGGCTGAAGAGAGGTCCGAAATGGTAGATGGGACCCCTTTTGCGCATAACCGAGGCCTCTGGATGACTCAGGAAGGGCAGATGCCCGTGCTCTATTGGTATGAGATCGGCGGACGGAGCCATGCCGGCCGCTATGCAGCCAAATGGGCGACGATTACGCGAGTGCTCGAGCACCGAGGTTCGCATGGCGCGTTCATCCTGCTATCCGGTTCGGCTCCTCATGAAGAGAATCGTGACATTGCCGAGTGGGTCACCCCCTTTGCGAAAACGTTGCTGCCGGTTATCAGGCAGCACCTGGGAAGTGGGGAGGGATAAGGGTCCCATGCTTCGACGAAGCCTGGGTGTCCTGGCGCGGAAGGCCGAAGCTGCCTACTCAAGCGCGCGCAGAGTCGCCCTCGCCTGGTCGGCCCCAGGAAATGGCTGGGGATCGGACAGGGCGGCGCGCAGGTGCATGGCGGCGAGTTCCCTTTCTCCACGCGCCGAGAGCACCATGCCGTAGTGGTAATGGACCAATGCATCGTCAGGCAATTTTGCCGCCGCATCGGCCAGCATCGCCCGCGCGTCGTCGATTAGGCCCTTCTTGAAAAAAATCCACCCCGCGGTGTCCTGGACAGCCGCCAATGGCGGGCTGAATGCTCTCGCCCGCTTGGCGTATTGAACGGCTTCGTCCAGACTTCCTGTTTCCAACAGATTCGCCGCGAGATTATTGGTCGCGACAAGATCATTGGGCATGAAGGCCAAGGCCTGGCGATAGTGCCCGTTGGCTTCCTCGACCCGGCCCTCCGAAGACAGCAGGATACCCAATGACGTGTGGACGCCCGCCAGCGGCGTGCCCTTCTCGACGGTCTGCTCCAGGCAGCGCAGCGCTTTCGTCCGCTGTCCGGTGGCGATGTAGAACCGACCTAATTGATAGGAGATCAGCGGGTCATCCTGTGACAGATCCCTGGCCGTCATGAACGATTCCTCGGCGCGCGCCAGTTGTTTTTGCGCGAAGGACAATCGTCCCGCCGCAACCCAGATCCCAGGATCCCGTGGGGCCTTCGCCAGGTATTGGCGCAGCAGTCGTTCAGCCTTGGCGATGTGGCCGGCATCAACCAAAGCCAGCAGATAGTCGCCCTTGAGAGCCTGATCAGCCGGACTCACCTTGACCGCCTCTGCCAAATATTCTGCTGCTTTGGCCGTGAGGCCCTGGCGTCGCTTCAAGCTCGCCAATTTTACATAGCCGTCAGGACTCGACGGAAAATGATTCGTAATGGCCTGATAGATCTCATCGGCCTTCGCCCACTGGTCACGGATCGCATGGGCATCCCCATACAACAACGCGGCTTCGAGGCTCCAGGGGTTGTGCCGCAGTACCGCCAGCGTTTCCTCCTCTGCTGCGGCCCCTTGATCCTCCTTGATGTACAGATCGGCCAGGACGAGGTGGGGACGGGGATCTTCCGGTCGTACGCGGACGGCGTCCCGCAGGTGTTGCTCGCCCTGCTGCCGTGCGCCCTCAAGGAGATCCAGAACGCCGAGATACAGGTGGGCAGCGGGCAGGCCGACATTGTCTCGGAGAACCTCGGTGAACAGAGCCCGGGCCTCCGCGAAGCGCCGCTCCGCCAGGGCCATTCTGGCGTTGAGATACTGTGCCGAGGGGTCGCGGCTGTTCGTCTGCATCATGGCAGCCGTGAGCAGTTTGGCCTCCGCGGCATGGTTAGACTCGAGCTTCAGCTCGGCGAGCAAGGCGCGAGCTTCCTGCGAGTCCATCTCCATGATGAGAGCGTCCAATTCCAGCTCCGCCGCGGCCGTCCTGCCGAGTGCGAGTTGTTGTTGCGCGACGGCCAGGCGGGTAGTTTCCCGGTTCGCGCTGAGCTCAACGGCTTTTCGAAACGCTCCATGACCCGCCTGTTCCTGCCCGGTGATCAGGAAATAACCGCCGCGGGCCATGTGCACGCCCGGGGAACTGGGTGCCACCTCCAGTGCCAGGTCGTACCATTGCCGCGCCTGGTCATGGTCCTGTCGCACCATGTGCAGATTCGCAATCGCCAGGATGAGCAACACGTTCGTGCGATCGTGTTCGAAGGCGCGATGCAAGTGTGCCAGGGCATCCGCGACATTGCCGGACAACAGCGACAGATCGGCTTGCAGGCGGTGACCGAGAGGGCTGTCGGGCCGGCGCGCCACGAGGTCCTCGGCAAGGCCCGCCGCCGCCTCCCTCTGCCTCCTCGCCAGGTGCAGCTGTCCCAGCCGGCTCTTGGCATCGTCATTCGTCGGGTCTAGCTGGATGACCTTCCGGAGGTCGGCGAACGCCTCCCGCCAGTCTCCGGATTCCAGCGCGGCCTGGGCGAGTTTCCAGTGGAGGGATGCATCCTCCGGCGCCGCTTGGGTTGCATTCTTATATTCGATGACCGCCTCGCGAAACAGGCGTTGACGGGCATACTCATCTCCGCGGCTTGTATGGTAGTCGATCCGTTCCCTCCGGTTGTCCGTACAGGCAGACAAAAGCAAGGCCGCGAGGGAGACGAGGAGACCGAATCGAAAGGCCTCACTGAGAGGCGAACGGCTCGGGACAATCGGCTCTATCCCATGTGATGGACGCATAGCCCCAGACGGTCGCGCCTGGTTCAAGGTGGCGCGAAATGAAATCATTTCAGCCGCTCGGATGCCCATGCCAGTAAAATAGCTAGGGACAAAGTACGGTGAAGGTGATACCATACAGTCGTTCTTTTCGTCCATCCTTTCCAGAATCCGATGATGCGATTTTTTGTGGTGGCGCTAGTCATGCTTTTAACGACGGATGCGGCTATTGCGACCACTCCTGCCGGTTTGATCCTGTCACTCACCACCGACAAGCCCCTGTATCGCAGCGGCGACCGAATCGACCTTTCGATCATGCTGGAAAACAGGTCGGGTGAACCCATGACGATCAATAGACGCCTCGCCTATCCAGGTCCGGATCTGACGATCGAGATCACTGATCCAAGCGGCATGCGCCTCCGCTGGTTGCCGCCGGCGCCGCCGCCGCCCATACTCGAGTCAGACTTTGTCCAGCTCGGCCCCGGTCAGCGGTTTGAGGTGACGCTTCAAGACATCAGCCGCCACCTGTTCGATAAATTGGAGCACACTGGAGAATACCGAGCGACAGCGACGTACCGGAATCAGGACGGCGGGTCGCAATGGAAGCATGCCGCCTGGACCGGTTTAGTAGAGTCACGGGTGGTTACATTTCGATGGGGAGGATAGGTATGAAGAGGTCTGCGCATCGTGCGATCATCACCCTTGGGGTCTTCTGCTGGCTCGGCGCCATGCCATCCTGGGCTATTCTCATTCCGGATTTGTCTTTTGACATTCCCGTCCAGCGGATTCAGGGTTTCTTGAGCGGAGGGCTCAATCACGAGTTCGGCGGCGCCATTGCGTATGATATCGGCTATACCAGGGCCAACGGCTACAGCATCACGTTGGATCTCCACTTGACCGGGGCGGAACCGGGCGCAGCGATCAGGCAGCATTGGGAGAGTGACACGGAACGCATCTGGACCGCTCGCGACCGCTTCGCAAAGCCGATTACCCTCGACGTGCGGTTCGTCGATCAGAATCCGCATCACGTGATTACGGTGAGAGAGGGACCGGGACGAGGGGACGTGCTGAACTGGTACCAGGGGTGGCCTCAGGGCACGGGCAGTCCCGCCCCCTGGGCGCACGAAGTGGGGCACTACCTCGGAAACTATGATGAGTATCCCGGAGGGGCCGTCAATCCTAACGGCTCCCATACGAATGTCCCGGACAGCTTAATGGGAACCGGTTCAAACCTCTATGATCGGCATTACAGCTTCGTGTCGGACTGGGCCGCCGTGTATGCCGTGCCGGAACCGTCCTCGCTTATTATCGTCGGCCTGGGCGCCGCGACCCTGCTGGTCACGATGATGATTCCGCACGTCAGGCGCAAGCGGTGGTTATGACAGGATGCGGAAAAATGCCGCCAGCGGCGTTCTCGCATCGCTTCCCGATCGTGAAGCGTGAATCGTGAAGCGTATCTCGCGAACATAAAATGAGAAACGAACGACGCTTCACGAGCGACGAACGAAGGGGACGACCTTTTTGCGCATCCCGCGGCTATTCTGACACCAACAGGGCAGCTGAATTGGTCGCGGCGTATTACGCAATGCTCGAGTTTTTCCGCAGCCTCCTAGGCTGGCGCATATGCCTCTCTGCCTGGACCAAGCGGTATGTAGGCCTCTCTGATTTCCTGAATGGCGATGGGTAGGCATGGGGCATGGGAACGGCGAGGCCCTTGCTCGCGGTTGCTCCGGGCCGGACGGTTGGCGTCCTCCTAATTAACGCGTATCCTCGCATCCACGATTCTACACCCCTCTCCCGGCGGGAGCGCGAGAATCGGGTTCAGATCGAGCTCCACGATGGCGGGTACCTCTTCGACCAGTCGTGAAAGCCTGAGTAACAATTCCTGGATCGCGCCGACATCTGCGGGCGGGTGGCCGCGATAACCCTGCAAGAGTCGATAGCCCCTGATGCCGCGAATCAGATCGGCGGCATCCAGCTCCGTCAGCGGCGTGATGCGAAAGCGCACGTCTCCCAAAATTTCGACGTGAATGCCGCCGAGACCGAAACCGATCAAGGGACCGAAGGACGAGTCCTGCACCATGCCGGCCATGACTTCGACGCCCCCGGTTACCATGGGCTGAACCAGCACACCTTCCATCGCCTCAAGGTGTCTGTCCTGCGCCAGCCGCGCCGCGATCCTGTCATAGGCCGCGCGCACCTCAGCCTCAGTGCCCAGATTCAACTGTACTCCCCCGATCTCGGTCTTATGGATAAGGGTATGGGAGGCCAGCTTGACGGCGACGGGAAATCCGATCCGTCGGGCGATGGCGGCGGCTTCCTCGGCGCTTGTCGCCACCCCGCCCGGTGGGAGTGAGATCGACATGGCGGTCAAGCAGGCGCGTGTTTCATCGACGGTCAGCCAGCCGCCGCCTCGTGCGGCGAGCGCGTCGTGACAGATGGCGATAATGGCAGGCAGGTCAAGATCGTCAAAGTCGGGAACCATGCCCGCCGGACGATCCCGCCACTGCACATAGGTTGCGATCTTACCCAGGACGCGCGCCGGCAATTCAGGCAAGGCAAAGGTGGGGATGGTTTCCTTCGGGAGTGACAATCTCCGGTCGCGATCACTGTCCACCATCCACCCCACATAGACGGGTTTCCTGCCGGGATCGGCGGCCCGTGCGGCGACGAGGCCTCGGGTGATTCCTTCCGCCATCGGGTCCACATCCTCGGCAGTGAGGGCGATGTAGAGAACGATGAGCGCGTCGATGTCGTCGGAAGTGAGGAGGGTGACGATGGCCTGCTCGTATTGCTCCGGCGTGGCGGAGGCGATGAGGTCGACAGGGTTCTGTAAGGCAGCGGATGGAGGCAAAAAGGGCGAGAGTCGCGAGGTCGTGGCCTGTGACAATTCCGGCACCTCAAGACCGCCCGCTTCGCAGGCATCCGCGCAGAGAATCGCCGGCCCGCCGGCATTCGTCAGGATGCCGACGCGTTTGCCTTTCGGTAGCGGTTGCGCCGAGAGGCCCGCCGCCAGGGCGAACATGTCTTCCAAGGTATCGGCGCGCAGGATCCCGGTCTGTTGGAACAAGGCTTCTACCGCCGCCTCGTTCGAGGCGAGTGCGGCGGTATGGGAACCGGCGGCGCGTTTCCCCGAAGACGTGCGCCCTGCTTTTAACACGACGATGGGTTTCTCCCGGCTGACGCGACGCGCGATGCGGGCAAACCGTCTGGGATTGCCGAACGATTCGACGTAGAGCAGGATGACCGCCGTTGCCGGGTCGTTCTCCCAATACTGGAGGAGGTCGTTGACCGACAGGTCCGCCCTGTTTCCCACGCTGGCGAACGTCGAGAGCCCGAGTTGCAGCCGTTGTGATGCAGCCAGCAGTGCCAGTCCCAAGGCGCCGCTCTGGGAGGACATGGCAATGGCGCCGGAAAGGGGGAACACGGAAGTAAAGGTGGCGTTGAGCCGCACCGCCGGATCGGCGTTCAGCACGCCGAAGCAATTCGGTCCCACCATGCGCATGCCATGCTGGCGAACGGTCTCCAAAAGCCGGTCCTGCAACCGGCGGCCTGCTTCTTGCGGTGATGACCACGAGCGCGCGGACTCCCGTCGCGGCACATTCATCGACGACCGATAGGATCACTTCTTTGGGGACGGCAATGATGGCGAGGTCTACGGCCTCGGGCAGGGCGTGAAGAGAAGGATAGGCTTGTACGCCGGCGATGATGGAGGCATGGGGATTGATCGCATACCAACGACCATGAAATCCATTGCTGCCGAGCGCGTCGAGCACACGACGGCCGATGCTTTGCGGCTTGCGCGAGGCCCCGATGATGGCCACGGCCCGCGGATGAAACAGCGGGTGGAGCGAGGCGGTGGTGGCGATCCGTTCGCGCCATTCTGATTGC
>JAJONL010000082.1 GCA_021323395.1 Nitrospira sp. | reverse complement strand
GGTCGATGTCTGAAGAACGGGCGGTTGTCATCACCGGAGCTTCTTCGGGAATAGGCGCGGCTTGCGCGCGATATCTGGATGAGTGTGGGTTCTCGGTCTGGGCGGGTGTGCGACGGATAGAAGACGGGCACGAGCTGGCGCGCCTCAGTTCGGCTCGCCTTCGTCTGCTCCGGCTGGACGTGACCGATCCGGAATCGATAGCAGCGGCCGGCCGGAGCGTGACTGAGGCAATCGGCGAGACCGGGTTGTGGGGACTCGTCAACAACGCCGGCATTTCCGTTGCGGGTCCGCTGGAACTGCTGCCGCTGTCGGATGTGCGAACTCAATTTGAAGTCAATGTCTTCGGGGTGCTGGCCGTGACGCAAACATTCTTGCCGCTGTTGCGGAAAATGGGTGGGCGTCTCGTGAATATCAGTTCGATCGCAGGGCGGGCTGCGACGCCGTTTCTCGGCGCCTATTGCAGTTCGAAGTTTGCGCTCGAGGCGATGAGTGATGCCTGGCGGTTAGAGTTGGCGCCGTGGGGCATGACCGTATCGATCATCGAGCCAGGCGCGGTGCAATCACAAATATGGCGACGCGCCGCGTGGTCGGCCACGCGCAGGCTTGGCGAGGCGCCACCGGAGCTGTACCGGTTGTACGAACGACCCTTGTCTCGCATGCAAACTGTTATTGCCCGGGCGGGCGCGCGGGCGATTCCGGCGGAGGTCGTCGCGCGGGCGGCGGCACATGCATTGACTGATCCCCGGCCACGGGTGAGGTATCTGGTCGGCAAAGATGCGCGGTTCAGAGCATTGATGAAGTGGATCTTGCCTGATCGAGCGCAGGATCGCCTGCTTGCGTGGTTCCTGGGATTGTCGCGCGGTGACGGGTCGGATCACCAGTCGCGGGTGGATTGAGCTCGGTGTGGACGCATCGTGCCGGCGTTGCCGGACAGGTTGAGAGAATATCTGGTTCGTTGTAGAACCTGCGCACTCCTGTCGTCCGAATACAACGGTGGATATTTCCCTGCTTTCCCGACAGCTCTGTGCGGACTGAACAGATCCAATAGAGTAATGAAATGAGCAGATGTCATGCCTGAACCAGGGTGGGTCCGATCCGCAGGCGGCGTGGTGCTGCGACAACAGGACGTTCTGCTGATCCGGGTGTCCGATGTCAAAGGTCGGGCGATTTGGTCTTTTCCCAAAGGGCGGCTGGACGCGGGCGAGACCCCTGCGCAGGCAGCTTTGCGGGAAGTATTGGAGGAAACAGGCTGGCGCTGCCGGATCGAAGCGGACCTCTCGACCACCGAATATTGGTTTCAACGAGAGGGGCGACGCTTCCGCAAGACTGTCGTTTGGTTCAAGATGTCCCCCGTCGATCAAGCCGGCGTTCCTGATGGGGAAGTGGAGGAGGTGCAATGGGTCGATCGGGAGGAGGCGCTCGGTCGTCTCAGCTACGTTTCGGATGTAGCATTATTATCTCAAGCGATCGAGAGAGGACGGGCATCCTCCTGACCGGGCGACTCTCCTATTCCAACGTGAGGCCGTCGACTGACTTGAGAAGCACGCACGCAGGTGCGAGGCCGCGATCTATCCAACTTGACAAGCCGCGCCCCCTTTACTAGACTCGCGTCCATTGTGATTCTGTGCCTCGCCTTGCACGGCAGTGCCCTGCAGGCACGCGCCTCACCTACGATCGGCATCAGCGGACGAACATCACTCGATGGAGCAGTCGGGACGTCTTCCCACGTTCATGAGAGGATCCGCCTGTGTATAGTCTGGCCCGCTTCTCCTTGTTGGAAATGACCGAATGTTCAGCCGTGTTGCGCCAGCTGGGGGAACGGTCACGGTCGGTGCGTGATGTCGCGGCTCGCACGGTGGAGTACCTGTACTCCACGCTCGGCGATCCCGATACGGGAGCCCGAGATTGTGTTTTGGTTCGCTGTTTCAAAACCATTTCCTATGGCCGCCTCGACTCGGCGACACAGCAACTAGCCCGTCAGAAGCTTGGAGGCATCGCCCCATTTCCAGACCTCAGGTGTTTTTCACTCATGGCGACCGCCGGTGAGCAACCGGACTGGAACCTGGTCGAGCGTTCGCATCGTTACCGGGTCATTCCGATGGTCAACGCGGACTTCGTCAAACAATTTCCCATGTTCTCACAACTCCTCCACCAGTTCGGCGTCTCGACGGCCTTTGACGTGACGCCTCAGGGTGAGTGGTTGGTGGATGTGGAGGAGAAGACCTACAACGTTTTTTATGTGCCTGATGCGGTGGACAATCCCTATGTGCCTGTTCAGGAAGAGTTTGTTCGAAGGCACGGGGTGAAATCCGTCCTGTGTTTTGGCGGCATGCTGCCCTCCAGAGATCTGTTTGCCGTCATTTTATTCTCGAGAACGCCTGTCCCTCGGGATACGGCCACCTTATGCAAGTCTCTGGCACTGAGCATGAAGACCTCGTTGCTCGTCTTTGACGAGACGACTGGTGGAGAGACGGTCAAGCCGGACAGCGCCCCATCCGGAGCCACGACGGATCAGGCCTTGAATGCCAGGCATCAGTCTCGCGTGACGGTGGCCGAACAATTACTGCGGGTATACGAGGACGCGGTGCGGACGCAATCGGCGGGCATTGCGCAAGCCCAGCAAGCGTTTCGTGACCGAGCCGATGCGCTGCAGCGATCGGAACGCGCGTTGCACGAGCAAACGCGCATCGTCAATTCAATTTTGCGGAGTATGGGCGACGGCGTGGTAGTGACCGACGGGCTGGGAACACTCGTGGTCGCCAATCCCGCCATTGAAAGCATTCTGGGTTTCTCGCCAGGCGCCGTTCCTCCCATAGAATGGCCGCAGCACTATCAGTTTTTTCACGCCGACACCGTCACGCCGTTTCAACGAAGGGAATGGCCCTTGATTCGCGCGTTGCAGGGGGAAAAAATCGACGGGCTGGAGGTCTACATGCGCGCCTCGCATGACGCGCCGGGCCGCTGGATCAGCATTAATGCCCGCCCCGTGAAAGACGATGACGGCACTCTGCGCGGCAGCGTCGCGGTGTTTCATGACATTACCTGGCTCAAACGAGCGCAGGACGCGCTGTTTGAATCGGAAGATCGATTCCGTAGCGTGGTGGAAGGAGCGCGGGATATCATCTTTACCATTTCGGTCGACAGCACCCTGACGTCGCTCAACCCCGCCTTTGAGTCGGTCACCAACTGGTCGCGTTCGCAATGGATCGGAGAGCCCTTCGTGGCCCTGTTGCATCCCGATGACGCGGGTTTTTGCCAGGATGTCGTGCAGGCGATTCTTGAACGTGGCGCGCCCTTGACCTGCTCTATGCAACTCAGCATGAAACAGGGCGGGTACCTGACAGGAGAGTTTGTGGGGACCCCCCAAATTCGGCAGGGCCGCGTGGTAGGCGTATTGGGAATTATTCGGGATGTGACCGAACGCCGCCGGATTGAAGATGCCTTGCGCGTCAGCGAAGAACGGTTGCGATCCATCGTCCAGTCGACCACCGATGCGATCGTGCTCGTCAATGCGCTCATGAAGGTGGCGTTTTGGAACAAAGGCGCCGAAGAAACCTTCGGCTATGCGGCTGATGATATTATCGGACAGCCTCTGACTACGATCATTCAGGATCGCTACCAGGAGCAGCTGGAGCGTCATGTGCAACGGGTTCGGCTACTGAATGGTCCGCATCTGGCGAGTAAGACGCTGGAACTCGTTGGCCGGCGGCGGGACGGCAGTGAATTTCCGTTGGAGCTCAGTGTGACCTCCTGGAAAGGCAAGTCCGACCTGTTTTTTACCATCATCATGCGCGATATCAGTGAGCGCCGGTCGGCCGAAGAGCAGCTGGATCGTCTGCATCACCACAACCAGGTCGTCTTGAACTCGGCCGGAGAGGGAATTTATGGGGTCGATCGGGAGGGTCGGCTGACGTTCGTCAATCCTGCGGCGGCCAAAATGTTCGGCTGGGATGCTCAGGCGCTGATCGGACAATCCCTGTATGCGCTGGTGGACCGGACCGATCTCGCCGGTCAGCAATGGTCGGACCACTCCTGCCCCATTGTGGACACGATCAAGGGGGGTGAGCTGCGGGAACATGTGGATAGCACGTTCCAGCGAAAAGACGGCACTAGTTTTCCGGTCGAGTATGTCAGCACACCGATTCAGGAGCGAGGAGAGATCGTCGGGGCTGTCGTCGTGTTCAAAGACACGACCGAGCGTAAACGCGCAGAAGCTCAATTGCAAGACTCTCTGCGCCGCTTGCGGAACCTCTCAGGCCGGCTGGAGGGGATTCGGGAAGAGGAGCGAGGACGAATTGCGCGTGAATTGCATGACGAATTAGGCGTGGGGCTGACGTGTTTGAAGATCGATCTTTCCCGCCTCGGGGGACTGATCGGGGAACGATTAGCGCCACGGCACCGTGCGAAAGTCGAGGAGAAGGTTCGGGGCATGAAAGAGCAGGTGGACAGCACCATCACCTCTGTCCAACGCATCGTGGCAGAATTGCGGCCCGGTGTGCTCGATGATCTCGGTCTGGTGGCGGCGATCGAATGGCAATGTCGGGATTTTCAGCGGCGTACCGGTATTGCCTGTCGCTGTACGGTCAGTCACGAGGACTTGCGGGTAGATCCTGAACATGCCACAGCCGTCTTTCGGATCTGTCAGGAGGCGCTGACCAATGTGACGCGGCATGCGCAGGCTACAGAAGTGCAGGTGCGGTTGGAGGATGAGAACGGAAGGTTGATCCTCCAGGTACGCGACAATGGACGAGGCATTCCCCACGATCGGTTGGCGGATGCCAAATCATTCGGGCTCTTAGGAATGCGAGAGCGCGCCGGTTTACTCGGTGGAGACGTACAGATCGCAACGCGAGAAGGCTCAGGAACCACAATCGTATTGCGGTTGCCTCGGTAACACGCAGATGGACGGAACCATGGGGGTGACTATGCGAACGACAGCGACCGTGCGAATTTTACTGGTCGACGATCATCCCTCCTTTCGCCGTGGCGTGAAAGATATCCTGGAGGAAGGCTTTGAAGGCGCGAGCATGGCGGAATGCGGGAATGCGCAGGAAATGCTCGACAAGGTCCGCGAGCATACCTATGACCTCGTCGTCATGGATATCAGCATGCCGGGACGAAGCGGTCCGGAGGTACTCAAGGAGTTAAAACAGCTGGCGCCGAGGCTGCCGGTGCTGATTTTGAGCATGCATCCCGAGGATCAATACGCGATTCGCATGTTCAAGGCGGGGGCTGCGGGGTATTTGACGAAAGCCAGCGCGCCTGAAGAACTGGTTCAGGCTGCAAAGAAAGTATTGGCCGGGGGGCAGTATGTCAGCGCGTCGGTAGGGGAAGCCTTGGCGCTCACTGTCAGAACGGGCGTCGACAAGCTACCGCATGAACGGTTGTCGGATCGCGAATATGAGGTGCTGTGCCTGATAGCTTCCGGCCAGACGGTCAGCGATATTGCGGAAAACATCCATCTCAGCGTCACCACCATCAGCACCTACCGAGCTAGAATCCTGGACAAAATGAGTTTGAAAAATAATGCGGAACTCACGCGGTATGCATTGCAGCATGGACTGGTCGTTTAAGCGCTGTTCTCTCCTTCGTCGAACAAATCATGACGAGCGGCACTGTCAATATGTGACACATAAATCCCACCCCTGCCGATAGGCGCCCTTCCGTACCCCCTGTAACGTCTCCACTATTATGCAGGAGACCTGGATCTCACGGGGGACGTCGTTATTGACCATCTTTCAGGCGATTCGTGGAACTGGATCTGACGCACGATCGAATTGCCGAACGACCTTCTTCTCACAGTATTGGCCTGGAGACCTCAGCACATTAAGTTCCGTGGAAGCTGCTCTCCTGCAGGACCTGCTCTGGTGGGGTCCGCTCATGGAGAGCCGACTCGAGCAGCTCGCGGGTCTTGACGCGACATCCGATCGGATCGGTGGGAGGGATGTATGGTCCGAATGACGAATCTTCGAGGTGCGCGAGGAGGCAAGCGACCGAAAGTGGCCGTGGTGTATGAAGACGTCACCTCCGGTTTCCGATTCGCCGATTGGTTTGCACGGCATGGTTACCAGGCGACCATGACCTCCGCGGTTCACCAGTTGGAGCGAAACCTCCGGAACCTGCGGGAGCTTCGTCCTGATGTGATTGTGGTCGGGTTTTCTGCTGCTCCTCCGACGCTTCACAGCGCGCTGCCCCGTCTGAGGACCACCTGCCCGCACGTGCCGATCATTGCGGTAGTGGATCCGATCGCGGCTCATTCCCGGAATACAGCCGAGTCGACTGTGGCCCAGCCAATCGGGACGGATGTGTTTATGTGCCACTCTCTCGATCCGCCGTCATTGGCCTAAAGCCGCGTTCCTCCGCCGGCTCGCTCTCGGAGCACAGAGCCATCAAGACGCAGGCCCGAGCTGATTATCACTGAGTGACTCACGAAATAAGCGGAAAGGAGCCGTCCTGTGTCGAAGCCGAAAGTGCTCATTATCGACGGGGAGGAGACGACTGCGGCTGGGCTCCGCTCTGTTCTGAATGACGAATTCGACGTCTGTCTGAGTTCTCAAGATCCAGCGTCTGGGTTTGAGGAGCCAGACGGGCACCCGCTGGTCATTCTCTTGAATTTGGAGTCGCCGTCGAGCCCCAGCCCAGAAGATGGGCTGCGCGTCCTTCAAGAGTTGTGGCTGACCCGTCCCGGCGGAGGAGTAATCGTCTATACGAACAGTTCCGAACGAGGTGTGGCCGTGCAAGCCGTACGGCATGGTGCCAGTGACGTCCTCTCCAAGCCACTCGACTTCGGTTTTGTGAAGGGGTTGGTGCGCCGCGCCGTGCGCATAGCAGAGCTTGAACGAGAGGGTCAGGCAGGCCGGGAGGAATGCGGGCATCCGGGATTCAAAGGCATGCTGGGTACGAGTGCGAGCATGGACCGTATATTTGACGCGGTTCGAAAGGTCTCGACGAACGATGCCCCGATTCTGATCACCGGTGAAAGCGGAACGGGCAAGGAACTGACGGCGAAAACGATTCATGAGCGAGGCCTTCGCCGTCAGGCTCCGTTCATGGCCATCCATTGCGGGGCCATTCCAGAAAACCTGTTGGAGTCGGAGCTGTTCGGGTATGAGGGGGGAGCGTCTACAGGTCCCGTCGCTCAGAAAAAGGGGAAGGTGGAATGTGCTCAAGGGGGAACCTTGTTTCTCGATGGAGTGGGCGATCTTCCTCTGTCGCTGCAGGGGAAGTTATGGCGGGTTCTCCACAAAGGCGCCTTCGAGAGAGTCGGCGGGCACGAACCTATCGACATGAATGTCCGCATCATTGCCGCGACCGATCTGAACCTTCAGGAAGCCGTTGAGAATGGCTCGTTCCGAGAGGATCTGTATGAACGGCTCGGAGCCGTGCACATCAATTTGCCCCCCTTGCGGGCGCGGGGCGAGGACATCTCATTGATAGCCACGGCTTTTTTGCGCCAGGCCGCAGCTCGTTATGGCAAGATACTTGACGGGTTCACTCGGGAGGCGTTGGAGGCTATGCGCGCCTATCATTGGCCGGGGAATGTGCGTGAACTCTCCGGCAGAGTCGACCGAGCCGTGGTGATGGCGGAAGGCACAGAGGTCAGCCCGGCAGATTTGGACATTCCGCACCAGATTGCGCAACAGGAGGAAGACTCAATCTCTCTTAAAATCAATCAGCAGCGAATCGAGACTGATCTGATCATGAAGGCGTTCACTCTGTCGCAGGGTAATCTGAGTCGAGCCGCTCATAAGCTGGGCATCAGCCGCTCTACGCTCTATCGTCGACTGCGTCAATACGGCATGGACCGGACCCTTGATGCGCGGCGGGCTCTCGGTTCCTCACCACGAGTCGGGATGTCAGACTACTGAAGAGATGCGCGTCAGGACGGCCGCAGCGCGGTTCGCACCCGACAGGCGAAAGGTGCCACCTTTACTTTGCGACATGCAGCAGAGCGTTGTGCGCAAATAGTTTGACCACCCCGCTGGTATTTGTTAAGTACTACACTCAACCACACAGTGTTCCTCGTCGGTCATATGCGTTGCGAGACCCGTTATCGAACGGCATCTCTTGTAACGCGACCCCGAGTGAATGAAGTGTGTCATCCACCATGCACGATGGCCTCACCGATGCCTTCGTCTGCCCACGGCGGTAAGGATAGTGATGAATAACCGGTCGCTGGAATTCCGGAACAGAACCGAATCAATGGCGACCAGTGGGCCATCTCTCTGGACTCGACGAGATTTTTTGCGCACGACGGCGATGGGAATGGCCGTGGCGGCAATACGACTGGCCCTTCCGATCGACACGTGGGCGGCGCGGTTGCCTGAAGGACGCGTGAGTTTCTATAATTTGCAAACGGATGAACGGTTGTCGATCACGTATCGCACCGACAGTGGGACCTATGATCAAGGGGCTCTGAATGATCTCAACCATCTGCTGCGCTGCCATCATACGAATGAATCGACGATCATGGATGTGCGGCTTATTGAATTCGTCAGCCTCGTCCAGCGACGGATCGGTGGTCGTCGCGATGTGTATGTCGTGTCCGGCTATCGTTCTCCCGAATATAATGCGCAATTGATCAGGATGGGCACCCGAGCGGCTCGCAATAGCTACCATGTATCGGGGCAGGCGGTGGATATACAGATGCCCGGTGTGCCGCTGCGTATGCTGCGGGAAGTCGCGTTACGAGTTGGATGTGGAGGTGTCGGTTACTATCCCCGCGGCAAGTTTGTGCACCTCGATTCCGGACCGTTTCGTTATTGGTGACCAGGCCGCACCCTTCTTTTCTCTCTTTCCTCGGTTCTTCATCCTATTTGCATGACGCGATCGCCTTATCGTGCTAGGGTGTTTTCGTCTGTGAATAACCTGGCGCTGGTACCTGTGTGCTTCTGAGATAGGAGGGGGGTGGCATGATCGTGACAGAGGGAGATGTCGTCTCAGTAGAATATACCATTCGATTGGCGGACGACCGGATCATAGAGACGACGGTCGGTGCTTCCCCGCTGATCTATACTCACGGCCAGAATGAAGTTTTGCGGGGACTGGAAGCGGGGCTCGACGGAATGGAACTCGGAACGACCAAGATGTTGACGATTCAGCCTGCGGATGCCTATGGAGAGATTCACCCGGAAGGATTCTTCGAGGTCCAGCGGAGCCGAGTTCCACAGGAAGCTCAGCGTATAGGAATAAAGCTGGAAGCGACCGCGCCGGATGGAAGAACGGTGTTTCCGTATGTGGCAGAGATCAAGCCAGACGTCGTCGTGCTGGATCTCAATCACCCCCTGGCGGGTGAGACGTTGCGATGTGAGGTGAGGGTTGTGGATATCCGGCGGGGTGATCCGCCTTTCCAAGCCCCACCACCTTGACTGTTCCGGCGCTGTCTTGAAGAAGAAATCCAAAGGCCGGATGTCCATCGCGATTGGTGGCGAGTTGAAAACTGGTCACTCGTCCGCTCACGGTCACCGCTTGATGGTCATAATGATCGGGGTGAGCGAGGAGCTCCGTGACCTCTACCATTGCCGAAGCAGAGAGGGAAAGGGCTGGCATGCTCCATCCCAGCAGGGCCAGCGTGGCGAATACCAGTCCAATGCGTTTCATTTGGGATTGCAACCCTTGCCTCCCGTTGCGCTACGGCAACATAGCTGGATTATACAAAATTCACTCCCAGCTGAGAAGACGGTCATAAAAAAAATCTTCCAGACCAGGAAGGAATTCCTCCTCAGGGATGGGCATAGTCCTGGATGACCGACACACAGCTGCCGAGGGAGCATGATGCGTCATCGTTGAAGATCGTTGTGCAGCTCGCCCATAAAACTGTTCAACACATGCTGTTTCATTTGACCGACTTCATCTTCCGTCGGTTGGCCTGTCTCATCGGTCAGTGCGAGAGCTTCCTTGGCGACTGGAGCGGTGCGGATCAAGAGTTCTTCCTCGAGCGCTTCCGGACTGCTGTCGATTTCAGAGAGTGTCGCCATGAGCCGCTGAAGGCCGAATAGTGATCGGGTATTCTCCGAATGTACGGCATTGGAACTCGCGCCATGCACCAGTGACAGCCAGAACTTCGCTTCGAGATCTTCGCCCAAGGTCCCCCAGACGAATGCTCGGAGCTTGGCCACCAGCGCATCCTCGGTCCGCTCCAAGCCGTCGTAAACCGCGATAGAACGTTCCACGGGTCTTTCGGCCAGAACGGCCAAGGTTTCTTTCCAAAGGTCGAGGGATGCGGTGACCGGAAGATCCTTAGCCGAAGACCGTTGCAGCGCAGTCTGGATGGTCTGAAGATAGTGGTGAAGATGTTTAACCTTCCGTCCGGCAAGGCTTCCGGCAGGAATGCCCCAGATGTGACCGATTTCATGATCTTGCATCGGCGCCGCGTTGATGGATTTCCATTCCCGCTCGGACAGTTCGAACCGCTTCCGATACTTGTCCAACAGGCGCAATTGGGTCTGTATTTCCAGTCCCAGCCGGGCTTCTTGATAAGCCTCCGCAGATATGTCGTTCTCATCCCAGCGGCGATCCAACAGTCGAATCGCCGGTTTGGGGACGGCGGCACGGGCTTGTTGTCGAATGGCCGCCAGCGCCTCTGGTGTGACCTTGAATCGCGTCTGTAGAAGATCCGTGGCAGCACGAACCATTCCCTCCGCGAGCGCGGTCATACCCCTCATGCCTTCCATTTGGAGCCAGAGCCGTTCCCGCCGCAACCTGACCCGGCGCCGGTATTCATCTCGCCGGCTCGTCACATCACGCAACGCGTCTTGTTTGACTACTTGGTGCAGCGGTTTGGAGCCGGCGACGCAGCGAGGGTCAGGACGGTCGGCTGCAATGTGGGTGATCTCTTCCGGCGTGATATCAAAATGCTGAAGCAGGAGCAGCTTGAGCATGATACGGGCCTGAATCGGGGACTGCTCAATGGTGGAGGCAATGAGTTCCGGGGTGAGCAAAGCAGACATAGTGTGGGACCCTCATCGACGTAAAAGGTTCGCTTACGCCGTGCCCTGATGGCTGTTCTCAAGGTAGACCGCGACGTATTCCCTGATTTGCTGGATGCTGCCGCTGATAAACATCTCCCTTGGTATCTCGACGCGGACCAGTTTAGCCGGGTCGACCCCACGATCGATGGCATATTCTTCGTCGATATACAGGGTCACGGAACCGTCGGGAAAACGGATGGCATAGACCGCATTGTTTTCAGCCATTGAAGCTGCTCCGTCTGTATGGTGGAACTATAGACATTACAGGTAACACAGGCTCTGCTCGGCTGTCAAAATGAGGTCGTCTGCCATCGGAGACGAGTCGTTCAGCATCTGCGAAGCCTGTGGCGTATTGAGAAATCGGCTGCATAGTCTTTCAGAAATGGGGTCGAACGGCGGGGTAAGGAGGGTGATTCAGACGGGCTCCCAAACGACGCGGCCCTCGGTCTTGTGACCGAAGGCCGCGGAACCTCTCGCTTGTGGAGTGCGCTTAACCACCCAAAGTATCGAGGGCTTCCTTCAGGCTCTTGCGGATGCAGGTAAAAATGGGCGTATCTCGCAACGTGTAGCGGCTGCCTTCGGTTTCTCTCAGCGCCATCACGAGATCCAGGAAGTCTTCGGGTTTGTCGCTCTCGAACGCGACGACCCATTCCTGGTCGTCGAGACCGAAGGAGTAGGTGGTATTGAGTTTGACTGAGGGAAAGCGATGGCCGACCTCGATGTGTTCATCCATCATGCCCTGCCGCGCGGCCTTGGTGAGCAGGAACCATTCGCGCGTTTTCACGAACGGGTACACGAAGATGTATTTGGCCTTGCCTGGGACCACGGTCAACCGTTTGCTTTCCTGGTTTTCGTGGGTGTGATGATCGACATAAATCGAGCGTTTGGTAATGGCCAAATACGAATAGGGGTTCAGGATATATTTCCCCAATCCGGATGCCATGATTTTGGTGCTCATTTCCTGGAACAGTTCGAGTTCATAACTGATACGCCAGAGCATCAGGTCGCAGTCGCCTCGAATGCCGACGGTCGTGTAGGCAATCACAAGGACCTTACCCTGGTACTCTTCCACGGCGCGCAGGAACTCCTGTTTGCCGCGTGTACGCTCATCTTCGGGGAGTCGCCGCCAAGCTGGATCGATCTTATAGAACGTAAAATTGACGTATTGGCGGCGGGGTGGCTGTTCGGGGCTGGACATGACGAACCCTCCAGGCAAGTTCTTGATAATGTAAAAGAATAAGAGTTAGAGTGTTTAGCATTTCGTCTCGCGGGCTGTCAACAGAGCGGCGGTCGAAGGTCCGATTTGAAACTCCAATATCCATCCAAAAGTGCCAGGGCATTATGAAGGGCATGCGAAGAATGCCCGCCGGATGTTGGCTCCGGTTCAGCTTGGTTTGGATGGCCTCTTGGATGATCGCGGTTCCCACACAGGCCATCGAGATCCAACCGACAGCTGAACAAATCCATAACACCGTCGAACGAGGACAAGCGTCCGCGCGCCAGCGCCTCTCCCCCGACCAACTCTATATTTCCTTTGGTTCCAAAGGAGATCTCGCCCCTCGAGGCTTCATCATGACCAAATTGGGCAGCCTCCTCGTGATGGCGAATCATCTCGCCTTGCGCGATCTGTCGCCCACCGAGCAGGATATCGCCCAAGTCATGGCGAATGATCTGTTGTTGGTGAATGTCGTGATCTATGGCGACCGGCTGAACTTTGCCGCCGATAGTTATGTCGTGATGGAACAGGCCGGTCGAACGGTGAAACCGGCCTCGGTGCGGTTCGATGCGCGGGGTGATCGCACGGCGGTCTGGCCGCAGCAGCCGGCCTACCGGGCCAAAGTCATCGCGCAGTTTCCCTATGCGGATCTCGATCTGCGAGCCCCGACCACACTCACGATCTTTCCATCCAGCGGCGGACAAGTCAGCTTCAAGCTCGATTTTGCTCAGATCGAATAACAGCCGGTAGGCCCCCGCCCTCACTTTCTATTACAAAGATTTCAAATCTCATGAAGAAGCCGAGAACCTGGACTGCTGAAACCATCGCTATCGGGTCGGAACTGTTGCTCGGAGGCCGCCTCGACACCAATTCCCTCTTCATCGCCGATCAGCTGGCCGCTTGCGGCATTGAACTGCGGTACAAGACCACCGTTGGTGACGGTCTGACCGACATCATGGCTGCGCTGAAGGCCGCCGTGCGACGCTCCCGCGTGGTGATGATCACCGGTGGACTGGGCCCCACAGTCGATGACATGACCCGCGAAGCGGTGGCGCGTGCGACCGGTCGCAGGCTGGCCCGACGTAAGGCAGCATTGGACGAGATGGTGGCGCGCCTGGCCGAATGGGGGCGGACACCAAACAAGTCGCAGTTCCGGCAGGCCATGATTCCCGCCGGCGCGGATGTGCTTTCCAATCCGGTCGGAACAGCGCCGGGATTTGTACTTTCCTGGAAGGGCGCGTTTCTCGCGGCCTTGCCTGGGGTACCGCGTGAGATGGAGCCGATGGTAAGAGATGGCGTGTTGCCAAGGCTGCAGGAGTGGTTGCACCATCAGAAGGCCGTGGGTGTGACACCGATGGTTCGGCGGGTGCTCCACACAACGGGCGTGCCGGAATCGGTCGTGGATCAGACGCTTACCGGCCTTATTCCCAAAGGCAGTCCCATCCAGCTGGGCATCTACGCCTCTCCCATGGAGATCATGGTGTCATTGACGGGACCAGCCGCCATTCAACCGCAGGGGACGGTGAGCATTGATGCATTATGTGCTGAGGCCCGCGACCGCCTGTACGACATTTTGTACGGAGAGGCTGACGACACCATGGAATCGGTGGTCGGTCGGTTACTCGGCGAGCAGAAGTTGACCCTTGCCGTCGCCGAATCCTGCACGGGTGGATTGATCGGCCATCGATTGACGCAGGTCGCCGGCTCATCGGCCTACCTGGATCGAGTCGCCGTGACATACAGCAATCGCGCCAAGATCGAGATGTTGGGCGTGCCGAAGCATATGATTGCCCGGCATGGCGCGGTCAGCGCGGAAGTGGCTGCCGCCATGGCCCGTGGCGTTCGTGAACGGAGCGGCGCGTCGATTGGGTTGAGTGTGACCGGCATCGCCGGTCCGGGTGGGGCGACCGATAAGAAGCCGGTGGGCCTGGTCTATGTGGGACTAGACGGCGGGCCGAACGACACACTCACCAAGGAATTCCGCTTTCACGGCGGCGACCGTAGCATAATCAAGCTCCGATCCTCACAGGCCGCGCTCGATCTGCTGCGCCGATGGCTGCTGAAGCGGGGGCGAGGATGATCCGGGCGTTTCTCGCCATCGAATTGCCGGAAGACTTGCGCAGGGCGTTGACCACCCTTCAACAGGACCTGAAACGACAACTCGAACGAATGGTCGATCGCCAGAGTCGGATCACCTGGGTTCGGCCGGCCTCGATGCATCTCACGGTTAGGTTCCTTGGCGATATGCCGGACGAATCAATCGAACCGCTCCGTCTCGCCGTCGAACAGGCTGTGTCGGCGCACCGGGCTATTGCTGTTCCACTTGAACGACTGGGTGTGTTTCCCCGTCTGCAACAACCACGCGTGCTTTGGGTCGGGTCTTCCGAGAGTTGGGAACAGAGTGACGAGGCGAAGCGGCTGGCGACGCTGCATCGCGCGATCGAGGACTGTTGTCAGGCCGCGGATTTTGCACCGGAGAGTCGTCCATTCAGTCCCCACCTCACCCTCGCGCGGATTAAGGAAGGGGAGCGACAGGTGGGACAAGCTCTGGCGCAGTGCGGCGCGATGGATCGGCCTGTGACGATTGGTGTGCTTCTCGTAGGAGCAATGACTCTGATGAAGAGCGAACTGTGCCCGACCGGATCGATCTATACGAAACTGTGGGAAGTGGGGATCGGCGGGACATGTTCAGAATCATAGAATAGTTCACGGAGGCGCTCGAAGGCGATGTTCTGGAAATGGGTGTTATGTCATGAAGCCTCCATTGCTTCCGCGAAACCGATTCTCCAAGATTACTCCGTTTCCCCATACGCACATTTCTGGTTAACGCCCGGGACTTGCGGATACAAGTGTGCCGTGAGTATCGGTGTGGATGTCCGCATCGTCACTGCAGGCGCTGAGACAACCGGCTCCCGGTTCTTAGTTTCCTCAAGCATCTCGCGTAAGCCTACCCGCTGCGCCTTCCAGACATTTTGGTATAGGGTAGCGAGAGCCTTATCGACCGTGACGGCCCATCCGAAAATGCCGGCCATGACCAGGAGCAGCGTCATCACCGCGCAGCTTTGAGGCGGCAACTGCCAACCTGCGATGGTGAGTGGATACATCGACCAACTGGGTGTCCGATACAGACATCCCATAACCAGCAGGCTACAAACGATAAATACGTAGTACGACATCTTTCCGCTTTTCACCAGGCTCTGAGCCGTATCGAGTGGGGAATGGACGGCGGAGCCTGACGGAGGGATTGGACGCAATTGGGCCATTTGCCGCGCGAGTTGTCCTGGCACATCCGGCGACGGCCATTTCACGGTTCCGTTTGTGGTGATAATCTGGCTCTCGTACGGAATATTCCCCGGCGCGTAGGCATCGGTTCCATTGGCGATTCGTTCAAACAGGCTAATGTGAATCTTGGGCACTCCCGCATGGTGTTCACGGCACAGCGTCGCGATGTCACGCGGCTCCCAACGGTAGTAGACGCCCAGCCCTGCGCGTGAATCGTAGAGCTTGCCATGGACATCCTGGTGGGTTCGAACATAGATGCGATCGCTCTCAATAAACCGCAAGCCGCATTTTTCGGATTCCGCCATCATCCAGTCGAGCGTGACGAGGGACAGCCCGTGTTTGGAATAACCTCCGCCCACGTTGGAATGTACCCCCGTGAACCAGACCTGATCGACCTTCGTGTTTCCCACATCCTCTTCGTTCCAGAGCTCTGGACGGAACGTTCGGCGCTCATCATCGATGGAAAGGGCGTGGCAGGCGCGTTTGATGTGGCAGCTCGGGGTCAATTCAGTAAACCGCATCGGGTACAGCCAGTTTAAAAGGTCGCGCAACTCATCGAACGGAGCCCCCACCGCTCCCACGGTGTCCCACACCCCCAAAAATTCAATCGGAATAGCCCCGTCGGGCGCATGCGTTGAATGCATGACGGCGCCCAGTTTTTTACGTCGCGCGTGGTCCTTCTGCCCATCCTCTTTTGTCGGCTGACCTTTTTGCCGCTGCTGCTTGGTGACTCGCTGGAACGCTTCTGTTCTGAAAACATTCCAGCAGCGGTCGATTCGATTTCTGCGCCCGGCTGCGTCGAGGCCTGCGATATCGAGGATTCCGCAGTACTCGATAAGGCCGCATAACGCTCTCACGGTGTAGGCTCCTCGGCTGAATCCGAAGAGGTACAGCCGGTCTCCTGGCTGATACACATGAGCAAGCTCAAGGTAGAGATCTTTGACGTTTTGGGTGAAGCCCCATCCAAATGCTCCTCCGAGCAGTTTCAAGGGGAGCAGGCCTGAGGTGCCGACCCCATCGTCGTAGAAGGCAACCTGCGGGCGATGCATGGGGTTGAGTTTGTGGCCCTGGATATCAACCGCTTCGTACAGCTTAAACACATTGGTTCCACGGGCCTTGATATCCATATTGCCGGTTCCATCCGAACAGAGGACGATATTTTTGGCCGCCATCGCTGCTCTCCTTCGTCAGTGCGGTTGGATCACACCATCAGGCAGGCTTCACAGCCGACGCAGCGGGAAGCCATGCCTTGTGACTGCGGCACCGGTGGTCCCGGGAATAGGCCTGGCGCCATCCCCGGGACTTCGGCGTGCAGTCCAGCTACTTGGCTTGGACCGAGATTTTGTATTTTCCCATTCCCTCCGGCCGGTAATGCCGGATGCGGACGTGGTAGGTCCCAGGCTGCAGCTGCCGGACGATCTTTGCATTGTAGGCGCGTCCGCTGTCGTCATCCTCGGCGACCAGACTGGTCATCGTATCCGGTCCGACCAAGGCCATGACGACATCGGTGGCGCCGGACGTTTCAATTTTGTAGCGACCGAGTTGCGAGACGACAAATTGAAACAAATCTTCCTCGCCGTGGGTTCCGATGTTCTCTTCCACCGCCGGTCCGCCGATCGTAAGGGTCCTGGCGCCGGGCCCCTGCTGTTTGGGATACATGCTGGACATGAACTCTTTGTCCGTAGCCGACGCTTCCGTATTCCAGCCGACTTCAAACCCACCGAGCGTCAGATCCTTCGAGATCGGGTAGTGCATGATCGACGCCTTGTCGTACTGTGAAAAGTTGGTCATGTCCTTGGCGTATTTATTCAACAGATTGTTGTCCACGTCCTCTTTGGTCCAATTGTTGGGCGGCCCCATGAAGTATTGATAGACGGCATCCGTATTCCATGGAATGCCGGCTTCGGGATGTTGATGCTCATGGATGCAGCCCAACGCGTGACCGAATTCGTGCACGACCACCCTTCGATATTCGTCTTCATGGCTGTCCGGCGTGAGCCAGCCATAGTTCATGGTGGGCTGGGGTCGTGGGATGACCAGGGCATCCGTCCCGAGATACGACCACGATCCTTCGTGTTCGAAGGAAATCCGGATGTCCGCACTCGGGTCATATCCGAACTTGAAGGAGATGTTCGCCTGTTGGCTCCATTGGTTGGCGTAGTGCTCAACTTTGGCCTGAACGGCCGGAAGCCCGTCCAGGAAATGCACCTTCAGTTCCCTCCCGTTCTGCCATTTCTTGGCCGTGATGAGCGCCATTCTGGAAGGTGGCAGGGGCTCGACACCTAAGCCGGGCAAATCGCGGAACACGGGAAGATTGGCCGGATTTTCCTCGATCGCTCGATGCATCGCGGTGACGAGGAGATGGTTGGGCAATACTCGGTCGATACACATTTTGATCTTCCGACGCATAGGATTCCTCCTTGTGAGAATGGTTGGATGCTTCATTGTGATGCGGGGATCAATCGCGACTAATGGCGGTCGGCACGAAGCCCGATCATGTAAGAGAGCTGCAGTTGGTTCCCGCCCTGCATAATTGTCCTACGTACCACCACGTGTACTCTGTGTGAACTGCATGGGTTGATCGAGCAGGCCCACGGCGACTCTCACATGTCCAGCCAGCAGGGTCTGAAGGATCAGACTGGATTATCCAGCTACGTATGGTTGGAGAAGTCGCAACTCTTGTGCCTTCTGTGGCCGGCGCGGTATTCGAGAGGTGAGACGCAGCTCAAGTGATGGAACTGTCAGGGAAAATCAGGCAGGAGTGCACGAATGACTTCGCCACGCGATTAAATCACGCAAGCCGCTGTATCTGACGAGATACGTACAGAGTATCTCTTTCGATTCACTGGAGAGATCACCAAGTTTCGCGAATATCCACGTGAGGGCCATACACGTAGAAAATGAAAAGTAGACGATGTATCGCGCAAGGCGGCAGGCTATTCGTTCAATGGGGAAAGGAGGCGGGGACCCTAATAGGCTGTTGAAATATTGCTTTTTTCTCGAAACACCAACCTGCGGGAACTTTCAGACGAAACTAGAAAAAAGTTACAGGATGTTCAAAAAGGCCGTCCAGCGCGGCCGCAGCGATGCGAGGAGGCGAGGCGTACCCTTGCGGTACGTTGAGCTTCCGAGCGATGCGAGAACAAAGCTGGCGGACTTTTTCAACATCCTGCTAGATCGCGGGACAAGCCTTGGAAGTCGGCCAATGATCAAGGACGAGGCGAAGAAGTGAAGGAAAGCCTCTTCGGTGTAACGTGAACAATAAACATGTTTCGCGGCGCTGCGTAACAGGCATCATTCCCACAACCAGCCTTACCGTCCAACGAGAGATGCCTCAATGAGATCGAAATCAGCATGCGGTTGCCGCTTGTCCATGGCGGCTGGTTCGCGTTCGAGGGCTTCGATTCTTCCATTTCTCGACTGTATTCATCTTCCATCATATCCTGTCTCATGGGGTCCTCCTTCGCGCGTCGTTCAAGGCTGAACTAATCGGATGTATGAGCAAACTCAGTGCCAGCCAGACCGTCTGTCTTAGGTGTTTTATTCAACATAGAGATGCTTCGGTGAATAGTCCCATATGGCGGCTCGTTCTTTCATAAAATATCTTCATATAGTTATGCACTGCCTGCCTCTGGCGTTGCCCCTAGGAGAGACGTAATTCCACCCTGGTTTCTGGATCCCCCCGGCTAGATGACATGTTGGTAAGTGACTATTTGAATATCAGGCAAAGCGCCCCAGTGAGCGCCGATCGCGCGAGACGGCAAGAATACTGCGCAGGCGCGGCGCAAGAAGATAATCTGCCACCATGGCCCTCAGTAGTCGCTCATAGTTTCGGTACTTATATACTGGCTAAGGCCTTGGATAAGTACAGCCCTGACTTCGGTTTGAGCAGATAATCTTCTGCGGATCAATCGTATCGGAGAATTACGATTGGCCTACCTTCATTAATAAGGGTCTCGTAAAGCGTGTATTGAACGACCATGGGAATATGGACATTTGGAGCAGAATGGCCCCATGGGTCATCAGTGACGCAGGCCAAGCGGGTCTATATCCATTCAAAAAAAATACAGTTGATAATCGAGCGATAAATCGGACCCATAGTAGTTTTCGTCACTCGGATTACTTTTACGAAGGAAACTATCAAAATGGCTGGCTTCCGTTCCTACAAGGGGGAAACGCACAAGACCCCGTTAACCCAATGCCCGCTCCGCACAATTGGCGTTTCTATCTGACAATGCTAATTGTCGTGATTTCGATAATTGGACTGATCGCAGTGACTAATGGTTGGATCCATTTGTAATGCCCGTCATGGATAGTGAGGTCGAAGAAAGAAATAAAAAGGCTCGCCCATCTCGAAGAGTCCGGTTAAATTGGCAAATAAGCATCCGCGCACGCTCCTTCGGAAAGGAGACGCGTGCGTGCGACAGGTTCTCCTCTCCACCATACTCGCGTGACTCAGTCGAATCCTGGTTGTCGCTGTCTGCAGTGTCGGCTCCGACCTGATATCCTGCTCCCCTTGAAATTGAGACCACCGTCAGGACATGGTCCAAGAGCGGACTGAGGATGTGGAGATGGCAACAGAATCACATTGCAAGGGAGGTGGTCCTGTGAAAGGAGCTTTACAGAAGGCATTCGGTAAAATAAAAGGGGTCGGGAGTCTTTGTTTGGAGAAATGCGCGGCGCCAAAGCTGGAGACCCGAGCGGAGGACTGGCCATGGTCGGGTCTGTGGCGGCGGATGCAGGGGACGTGCAACTGACAATCTGGCTCAGCAAGTGGCCGGTGCAAGGGCTCTGCTAAAGACTCCAAACCTCTTTTCTCAGATCCGAGCGGTCTGAGTGGGACAGCTGTCTGTCAGAACTCGCGTTCGTAATCCCGATGGCCTCCAATCCAAAACCATGTCACAGTGTCGCCGTCGAGGATGCCGAGTGCGCGATAGCCGAGGGAGATGCGCACAGACCAAAGTTTCTCTGCTTGGTTTACGCACTTGAAATGCAAGGAAGGATGGAACGGATTCTCTCGCCAGAGGAAGAACGCCTTCCGAGCGCTCTTCTTCACCGGTTCAGGTAGGGGATTATAGGCGTCCCAGAAGCTGGGGAGGGTTTGGGACTTCACAACTTGTTGAAGTCCATGTCAGAGGCCTTGCCCGTGGCAATTTCTTGCGCAGCCTTCCGTGCGGCAGCCTTTATTCCACTACTGCTGGCGAACAGTGTGTCCCAATGACCCTCGTCCTGCGCTTCGAACGCGAGGCGGCGAAGTTTCTCCACCAGATGTTCTTGGGTTGACTCAGGGAGTGTTTCAAGTAGCTTGATTGCGGTCTCAATGGCTTTCGTCATCCTAGAAACTCCGTTTCCCTACTGTAGCAAGGGCTTCTCATAGACTCAAGTCATCTTCCTAAGTTAGAGGATGACATCACACCGGACATCTTTGTGGTGCCTGACCAGCGCCGTTGGTTTGATGGTTACGGACCAATTCCCCTTTTCCGGGGCTGGTTCTATGCTTCACGAACAATGTGTTGCGCTTGACGCCCACGCCTAATATTCCACGTATAAATAGGGTTAGGCACGAGCATGGACTTACGTACCGAGCCGCACACGCTCTTTCCTGTGTACACAACGAACCGTTTGCCTCGGAGGAAGCCGACGAGCGTCAAATTGAATTCCCAGGCGAGTTGCGCAGTGAGGCTGGAGGCAGCTGAGACGCAGGCTACGATGGGAACGCCGGCGACGAGGGCTTTCTGGATGATTTCAAAAGATCCCAGGCCACTCATGAACATATC
>JAJONL010000218.1 GCA_021323395.1 Nitrospira sp. | reverse complement strand
CTTGGTAGAGCGAAGAGGGTACAGGACCGGCGGTGAGGAGGCGCGGGCACCCCGCAGATCTAATTGTCGTTACCCATCAATTCTAATTGTCGCTGAACAGTCGTAGATCTCGCGATGTAGTGAGCCCGTTGAACCCCTCCCGCATGACGCCGGACCCACCGGGGGCTCAATGCTGGATATTGGTTGTTCAAAGTGGCGCGGAAGCCTATAGTAATCTGTTGATAGGTGCCTTGAGTTGGTGGTGGCAGCCACAAAAGGTTTTTATGCCATCTACAGGCGCTTCACATGAGAGGACTACCCATCGTGCTGCTGGACTGACTCTCCTGTCACCTCGATTTCGCAGTCATCCACTCCTCATTCTTTCAAACCTCGGCCTCGTCCTGGGCATCTTTATTCTCGATGTCTTGATCGCCACTGACATTGCGATTGGCATGCTCTATGTCGCGCCTGTTGCGTGGATGGCGCTGTGGTCCTCCAAACATGACACGCCGCTCATGGTGACCACGGCGGTCGGCTGCACGGTGTTCACGATCGCTGGATTCTTCCTTCACCCCGCCGGCATCCATTGGATCGGGTTCCTCAACCGCCTCATTGCGTGTTTCATGATTTGGTTGACGGCTACGCTCTCCATCACGCGGAAGCGTGCAGAGGAGGAAACGAAGATTCTTCGGGGCTTGCTGCCGATTTGCGCGTATTGCAAAAAAATCCGCGACGACGCCGGCTACTGGGAGCGCATGGAGGTATTCATTTCCACCAATTCGCAGGCCCAGTTCAGTCACGCCATCTGTCCCGAATGCGGCGAGGAACATTTCCCCACCGTCTTTCCTGCCCACCGCACTGGCACCTGAGAACGTTCAAATTAAGCCTTCCCACGTACGTTTCACGGCCCCACAATTGGGCGCCGATCTGATGTTCTTTAAACCGTTGGGAGTTCGCGAATTGCGGGGGGTGTGGCACTATGTCTTAGTCCGCCGCAATGAGAACGCCGTACCGTAGCAGGAGCCCACGTCAGTACCGTTTTCATGACCTCTGGTGACTTTCAAAACACCTCTGGCGTAGACCGACACCTTCGATCCCCAGTCTGTCCTCCATAGTTCCTAGATAGTGACACGGACTTCTTGCGTGGCAGACCGCGCTAGTGGTTCGACGAGCTGCCAGCCCTGCTGGAATGCTAGGGTGAAGTCGGCTGAACGGTCTAGAGTGGGTGCTCCGGTGCCCGTGGCGTTGCGTTCGTTGACCTCGAAACCACTGGCGAGAGGATGCCATGCCTCGACTCGGCTGCACACAGGCCCCCCGATACCATAGGGCAGCCACTTCTGTAGCTATTATCAAACCACCGGCCAGCTTCAGCAGCTCATGCACTCGTACCTCCAAACGGGCCTGGAGGACCACGAAGGGTGTCTCTGGATCCTCCCTCTTTGGCACACGCCGACCACCGCCGCGACGGCGCTGCAGTGGGTGATCCCGCAGGTGTACGACTATGTCAGCACGGTCCAGTTGGAACTAATGCCTTCCGCTGATTGGTATGGGCGGCAGGGCCGGATGGATCGTCAAGGCACCGTTGCGAATGGCCTCCGCAAGATCGCGCAAATGTCCGCCCGCTTCAGAAGGATGCGAGTCGCCGGTGATTCGTCGTGGGTGGAATCTCCCGGCCAGCGGGCGCAGTTCGTCGAGTACGAGCGCGTCGTCGATGACACGGTGCAGACGGCCAAGGTCCTCGCCTTGTGCACCTATCCCGCTATTAACTGGAGTCCAGCCGACATGCTCAATGTACTCATGAATCACCGGTCTGTTCTCCTGCCTGACCAGCGAGGATGGCGGCAAGTCGATGTGCGTTGTGTCTAACGTTCGAGCCGCTGTGTCAGATGAGAGCCCACGCTTGGTGGAGCGACATTTGGCATGATAGCGGCACCAAGCACCAGTCCACCTATCGGCGGGACCACCTTCATAACTTCAGTAATGGAAGAAGCTGTATCAGCCAGCAACTCGGTTATCAGACCTTTGCGAATTGTCAGTGAACAGTATTGATGATTGGCACACCGCTTTGATCGCGGCCGTCATCTTTCCGAAAATGCCTACGCTCGCGGCGGAAAGGAATGGCAAATGGACAAATGGGATGAGTCCGATGACTGGACTGACGAAGCGCCATCGCCTGCCAGTTTGCGTTTCGGTGCCCGCAGACGTGGGATCGTTTGACGCCGACTGAAGACGCGGGTATCCGGAACTGTTCGGAATGCGAGCGGGACGTCCACCTCGCTCTCACGGAAGAGGACTTCCGGCGGGCTGCGGAAGAGGGACATTGTGTGGCCGTTAAGCTCATTAGTACAACAAGCCATGTGGCCTATGGGGTCGGATACGCGGATGATGTCTGCTGTGTTCCCTGTTGGTAGTATGGCTATGATTCGGCCCTAACACGCCCGTCCAATGTATTACCTGGTTGGAAGGCGGAAGGCCGCGCGAGGCTATCCGCCCGGGGGCAGAGAAGGGCGGTGAGCGGTTGGCGAAGGGGAGGAGAGTGTTAGCCGTTCACAACGACCGCAAAAAATATTAAAATAAGTCACGCTGCGCGGCCCCGTCACATCCGCGAAAGAGTGGGCGAATATTGGGAAGAAGCTCAGGCAATTGCCAAAGCCCGCGTAGACAATCAGATGGAAGTGACGACCCGATAATGACTGACCAAGGAGGTGTGCGATGGGAACAGCCGTATTCGGAATCGCGACCACATATAGCCAAGCCGAAGTGATTGTCGAGGCGCTCGAGGGCGCCGGCTTTGCGAACAACGATATCTCGGTGCTTCTCCCTGACCAGGAGGGCACCCGCGACTTCGCCCATGAGAAAAACACGAAGGCCCCGGAGGGTGCCATTACCGGAGCTGGCACAGGAGGCGTCGTGGGGGGAGTGTTTGGGTGGTTGGTGGGAATCGGCTCGTTGGTCATTCCTGGCGTAGGACCCTTTGTTGCCGCTGGCCCAATTATGGCGGCTTTAAGTGGCGCCGCGGTGGGTTCTGCCGTCGGGGGTCTGACCGGAGCTCTCGTGGGAATGGGGATTCCGGAATATGAAGCGAAACGCTATGAGGGGAGGCTTCGGAACGGGAATATACTGATGCCTGGCTAAAGGACACTTCCAGTAAGACAGTTCCTCCCCATCCCGGTCTTGCATAGAGGCTGATTCGTAGTTCTGCGATACGTCTATGGGAGGACAAACTTTATTGAGCGGAACCAGTGAGCTGGTCTTGCCGACATGCCTTTTTGTTTTTTTGAGGAAAGTTGGAAACTAACACCCGGGTCCCATGTATGCGGTTGGTACACAGAGCCATCGCCGCGCAAGGCTACCCCCCCGGGGGGGATTGTTAATTAAGTTAGGGACTTCGTCAAAGGTGTGCCAGTGAGTGCGCCCCGCGTCAGCGCGGAAGCGTCGCCTCACGCAATTCAGCGCAATGTCAGCAGCCCCTCAATGAGATTTACCTGCTTTCGGTCAAGAGAGAACACCCCCCGTTCACATACCGCTCTATATATCAGTGAGACGGCCACCTGGCAGTAGTCCGGCAAAACGCCCCGCACCCGTGCGCGTCGGACCGTGAATCGCCCCAAAATCCCGATCCTGGACCGACGTGTCGCGTATTTGACAGTCACAGGTCTATCTCGTATGGTTGCTCTCTCAAAACGATCTTTAAATTCTAATGGTCACATGACAACACATCGCTGACACCCGAACTGACCACACATCGTTGACAGTTGGCCGACACCGAGAAAACGAGTAGAACGATCCTCTCGTCCATTA